>JBOHMF010000158.1:0-8964 GCA_050730055.1 Allostellaceae bacterium | reverse complement strand
AACTGCGCGCGGCCGGCTACACGGCGCCGTTCACACCGCTCGAAGAGGCGGTTCGCGACTATGTGAGCGGATATCTCTCCCGGCCCGATCCCTACCTGTAAGCGATCCCCGGTACGGGCGGCACCGGGGCGATGCCTGTTGCGCCGGCGCCGCGAAGGCGAGATGATGGCGCCGAACAGCAGCCATTCTTCTCAGCGACAAAGGGGAGCGACAATGGCCTACGAAGGCATGATTGCGGAGACGAGTTCGATCATCGGCGACAAGGGCGAAGCGATCTCGGCCTATGTCGCGCGGCCCCTGGGTGCGGGTCCGTTCCCCGGCATGGTGCTGCTGCACCACGCGCCGGGCTGGGACGAGTGGTATCGCGAGGCCACCCGCAAGTTCGCCCATCACGGTTACGCGGCGATCAGCCCCAACCTCTATCACCGCGCCGGCGAAGGCAAAGCCGATGATGTCGCCGCCAAGGTGCGCGCCGAGGGCGGCGTTCCCGATGCCCAGGTCATCGGCGACACCGAAGGGTCGGTGCAATGGCTGCGCATGCAGCCCTGGCTCAACGGCAAGGTCGGCGTCTTTGGCACCTGCTCGGGCGGCCGGCAGACCTTTCTTTATGCCTGCCATACCAAGAGCATCGACGCCGCGTGCGAGTTGTGGGGCGGCCGCGTGGTGATGAGCAAGGAGGAGCTGAACCCGAAGCAGCCGGTCGCGCCGATCGAGTTCACGCAGAACCTGTCCTGCCCGCTCCTCGGCCTGTTTGGCAATGAGGACCGCGCGCCGACCCCGGAGCAGGTCAACCAGCACGAGGCCGAACTCAAGAAGTGGGGCAAGAATTACGAGTTCCACCGCTATGACGGGGCCGGGCACGGGTTCTTCTATTACGACCGGCCCGCTTATCGCATCGAGCAGGCGGTCGACGGCTGGAAGAAGGTCTTTGCGTTCCTGCACAAGCACCTGGCCAAATAACACCGGCATGTGCACCTCGATCGTCGAGATCGTCGGCGCGGACGGTGCCGGCAAGAGCGGTGACGGGTGGTTTGATCTGACCCACGCGGTCGTGTCTTACGACCACCCGCATCACGCTCTATTGGAAGAAGCCATCACGATCGATTTTGTCAACCGCGCGCTGGGTCTCGGTACGCGGGCCGCGGTCGAGTTGACGCTCGAATCGGCAAAGGCGCTGAGCGCCGCGCTCGCCCGCGCGATCGCGGCGGCCGAGATCGAGGAAAGCGGGCGCCGGCGCAACACCTGAGCGGGTGCGGCCGGCGCCGCCGTCAGGGTGCCTCCGCGAGAGGCAGAGCGTTGGCGGCTGTGCGGCCGGCGATATAGCCCTGACAGAGGGCGCGGGCGAGACCGTGCTGCGAAAAGCCGCCGGCCGATTCCCCGCCGCAATAGAGCCCCGGGATGACCGCGCCGTTCATGTCGATGACCTGGCACCGGGCATCGATGCGCAGCCCGGCGCGGGTGTCGTGTACCACCGGCGTCGCCCAGGCGGCGTAAAACGGCGGCGCGGCGATCTTGTGAAGCGGCTTGGGCTTGGCGAAATCCGCATCGGTGCCGCTCTCGACAAAGGCATTGTAGCGCGCCACGGTTTCCTCCAGGTTTCGCGGCGGCATCGCCACCCGCTGATACTTCATGACGATCTTCTCGGCGAGGTCGGACAGCCGGTTGGCGCTGAAAAAGAAGCCGGCGGCGAGATCGACATTGGGCGGCGTCGGCCGCCAGCCTTCGCGCGCGACCGCATCGCTGTCAAAAATCGCCCAGATCGGCCCGCCGCCGTTGTGCCCGTCGTCGATCCCGGCGAGTGCGGCGTTCAGCCAGTTGTTGGGTTCGTATCTGCTGTTCCCGACATTGCGCCAGTCGCTCTGCACATAAGGCGTGATCGAATTGTAGTTGTTGGCGACAAATTGTCCCGCGGTCTCGTCATAAAAGCGCCGACCCGGCATGTTGACCAGGATGAGGTCCTGCCAGTCCGCGACACGCAAGCCGCTGGCGCGGGCGCGATCAAAGACGGGACTGCCGGGCATCCATTGCAGATGCCGGTAATTGTACTGGCAGCCGATAAAGTTCGGCTTGGTCAGGTGCGAACCGAATTCGCCGGTCTGGTTGTAAAGCCCCCACAGCGCCGCCCCGATCGCCATGGCCGCGATCTCGCCGCTGGCGTCCTGATCGGACCAGGGCATGCCGGCGAGACCGCAATATTCCTCGGTCAGGCGCGGGTCGAACATGCGCCGGAAGTTGACATTGCCGGTCGAGCCGCCGGTGGCGATGATGACGGCCTGTTTTGCGCGGATGTTGCGCGCGGCGCCGTTGTGATCAACCGTGATCCCCAATACCGGGCCGGCGTTCGGGGATTGCCGCCAGATCCGGGTCATCCGGTGTTCGCGCAGGATCTCGACCTCCGCCTTTCCGGCCGCGATTTCGAGCGCCCGCATCAGACCGTTGCCCGAGGAACGGGTCCTCTGCACCGCCGGATCGGCCGGCGCGCCGGTCTGGATCATCGGCCAGTGCATCACCGCGCTGTGCATCTCGCGCGGCACCGAATTGCCGACCGAGGTTCCGCCGATCGCGTCCGGCGCCTTGTCGACAAAAACGACCCCGTAGGCGACCAGCCACTCAAAGACGGGCGCGCTGTTGTCGGCAAAAGCGCGGATGATCTCGCGGTCGTTGTAGCGGTAATCGGGAAAGCCGTTTGGCCCGACCACCGACCAGTCGGTGAGATCGCGAAACAGGAGGTCCGGACTGTCCTCGATCCCGTATTTTTTCTGCACGCTGGTGCCGCCGCCGAGCGGAATATTGCCGCCGCTGATGATGGCGTGGCCGCCGATGTCCTTCTCGGCCTCGACCACAATCACCGAGGCGCCCGCTTCGCGCGCGGCGATGGCGGCGGGAAGCCCGGTCGCACCCGCGCCGATCACGACCACATCGGCCGCGCGGTCCCATGGGACCGCGGCGCAGCCGGGAGCGGGATCACCTCGCTTCGGGTCCATGATCAGGCTTCTCCTCTCTCCCTTTGCCCCTGCCGGGGTCTGCGTCCTTGCACCTATGGCAGCTTTGCAGGAGCGGCTCAACCGGCCGGAGATTGCAGCCGCGCCGCTGCTGGCATGCCATCAAGGCCGGCTTTTGCCGGTGGCCCCGGCCTTGCCCTTCACCTAGACTGCACGTCCGGGTCCGGCGGGCGCGGCGCAAGCATAGCGTCCGGTGCTGCAGGACCCGCCGCAGAGGGAGAGGCCGCATGTTGGCGATGTGGGTGAAGGTCCGCGTGAAGCCGGAAGCGCGCGAGCGCTTTCTAAAGGCAATCGAGGTCGATGCCGAGGGTTCCGAGCGGGATGAGCCGGGCTGTCTGCGCTTCAACGTCCTGCAAGACGCCGAGGACCGCAATGTCTATTATTTTTATGAGGTCTACCGGGACGAGGCGGCGCTCGAAGCGCACCGGGCGGCGCCCCATTACGCGATCTGGCGCGCCGCGGCCGACACCCTCGACGGTCCCGCCCAGGCGACCCGCTGCCAGTCTGTCTTTCCCGCCGCGGCCGGCTACTGGACGCAAAAACGCCCCGCAGCCGGATAAGCGCGCGAGCGTTTGCTACTCGGCCGCTTCCGGCAGAAGCACAGCGGCGAGCGCATTGTCGGTGATGCAGGCGGTGTCAAAGTAGCGGATCTCCGGGTCCATGCCGTAGCGCTTGCGGGTGCCGTTGAGCCACGGGCCGGAATAGAACGCTTCGGCCTCGGCCCGGCTTTCCCACAGATAGACACCGCTCACAAACCCGATCACGACGGTTCGTCGCTGCGGCGATGGTCCCGCGGCGGGCGCCCCATTCCTTCCATGATCGAGGAACCGAGCCGCGCAATCGACAAAATCGGAAGAGCTGCTTCCGCTCTTGCCGATCGAAAGGCATTGCAAATCGGTCTCCATGCAAACCAGACAATAATCGCCAATACCAGAAACAGGAGGCCGAACAGATCGAAAAAATGACCTTCTTCCAATGCGTTGCTCCAGAACGCATAGATAGCCAAAAACATCATGAGCAGGGTAGCGACGATTCTGGAGGTCATTGATTTTCTCTCAATCGCCATCACGTCCGCGACGGTCTCCGAATCCCCTGATAGGAGTCATCGACTCGGATCAGGATTGGCTTCATCTCGTCCTCTGCTTCCGCTTTGCAAGCCCGATTACGAGTGTTCGTCACTGCGGCGATGGTCCCGCGGCGGGCGCATCATCCCCTTGATGATCGGGAAACCCATCCGGATGATCGGGATGTCGGATTCGTTTTTTGCCGTTCTGAACGCATCCCGAACCGTCTCCCACGCAAACCAGATGATCGCCGTCAGCCCCAGAAACAGGATTCCAAACGGGTTGAAAACATGCCCCTCGCCAAACGCGCCGCTCCAGAACGCATAAATAGCGAGGAAGAACATTATGAGCGTGACCAATATTCGAAGAATCATGGATCGCCCCAATCATGCGCCACTGCCGCGCACACTTCTCAACTGGCGATTGGCGAGGGCCGCGGGCGCGAGCCGTCGCTAAAGCGCTTGAGGCGCAACGGCCCCGGATCGACGATCGGCGAAGCGCCCGTCACCAGATCGGCGACCAGCCGCCCGGCGCCGGGTCCGATGCCAAAACCATGGCCGGAAAAGCCGGTGGCGACGACAAGCCCGGGCACGGCCTCGACCGGCGAGATCACCGGCACCGCGTCGGGGGTCACGTCGATCATCCCGGCCCAGCGCTCGGCGATCCTGATATCGCGGAACAGCGGAAAAGCGGCGGCGATCGCGGTCTGGGCGCGGTTGAGGACAAACGGGTCCGGCTCGGGGTCGAGCACGCGCACGCGCTCAAACGGCGAGGGCTGGTCGAGGCTCCAGCGCCGCGGCAGTTGTCCTTCCTCGATCCAGCGCCGGCCGACGCGAAAGCGCAATTTCTTCCAGTGCAGCCGCACCGCCGGCAGAAATTGCGGGAGCAGGCGGAAATGGTCGGGTGCGAGATCGATCGTGCGCACGCCCAGCGTCCCGACCGTGTACCCTCCATCCATCCGCTTGCGATAGCCAAAGAGACCGCCCGAGGCGGAAATCTCCGGGCCGCCCTCTACCGGCTCGGTGCGCATGACCGAGGCGCGCACCTTGAGTTGCGGCAGTTCGACGCCGAGATTGCCGAGAAACAGCCGCGACCACGCACCCCCCGCGAGCACGACGCTCTTGCAGGCGATCCGCCCCCTCTCGGTGATTGCGGCGGCGACCCGGCCGGCGGCGGTCTCGATCCCGCGCACTGCGCAACCCTGGAGAACCACGGCGCCGTGCCGGCGCGCCGCTGCGGCGATCGCCGGCGCGGCGCGTTGCGGCTCGGCGCGCCCGTCGCTCGCGGTATAAAGCGCGCCCGCCCAGTTGCCGCCGATCCCGGGCAGAAGCCGCATCGCCTCGGCACCGGTCAGGAGGCGCGTGTCGAGCTGGTATTGCCGGGCATAGTCGAGCCAGGCTTCGTGCCGGGCGGCCTCGGCCTGCGTCTCAAACAGGGATATGATCCCGCACTGGCGGAACCCGGTTTCGGCCTCGACCCTCTCGTTCAAGCCCTGCCACAGCCGCAGGCTTTCGATGATCAGCGGGATCTCGGCCGGGTCGCGCGCCATCTTGCGGCACCAGCCCCAATTGCGGCTCGACTGCTCGCCGGCGATGTGTCCCTTCTCGCACAGCACGACCGGGATGCCCTTCTCGGCCAGGAACAGGGCGGTGCTGACACCGATGATGCCGCCGCCGATAATGACGACATCGGTCTCTGCCGGCAGGGTTTCATCGGAAGGAACCGGATCGACGCGCGGCGCCATGCTCTTCCCCGTGTTTCCGGAGAAGCTTGCGGTCCCGGCCGGCGGTTGTCAAACGCGCAGATCGCCAAGTGAGAAAGACGATCCGCACCGAGACCGGGAAACCGCCCCGGCCATCCGCGATCACAACGGTCCGGAAACCGGAGCGGATGGTTGCCGC
Organism: Allostellaceae bacterium; assembly: GCA_050730055.1. GTDB lineage: Bacteria > Pseudomonadota > Alphaproteobacteria > ATCC43930 > CGMCC-115725 > AP-15. The sequence continues at coordinate 2,997 of JBOHMF010000158.1, read as the reverse complement.
TGCCGCAGCGCTGCTTCGGTGACGACAAAATCCATCAGCACGTCAAAGGGCTGCGGATGGATCGTCGCGATCCGCGAGGCTTCAAAGCCGACGCCGACCGCTAGCGGTTTTGGTTTCAGCGCAGCCAGCGTGCGGTCAAAAAAGCCGCCGCCATAGCCCAGGCGGTAACACGCCTCATCAAAGCCGACGAGTGGGGCGAGCACGGCGTCGGGAACAACGACCGCGCGCCGCTCCGGCACCGGGATGCCCCAGACGCCATCGACAAGCGGCTCGCCCGGCCGCCAGGCGCGATATTCGAGCGGTCCTTTCCTGTCGATGACCGCCGGCAGCGCCACCAAAGAACCTTCGGCAAGGAGCCGGTTGATCAGCGGGCGCGGGTCAAATTCGGCCTTGAACGGCCAATAGACGCCAAGCAGAAGGCCACGCCGCTCGGCGAAAAGCGGATGCAGCCGGGCCTCAATCGCCCGGTCCCAGACCCGGCGTTCGGCCGCCGGCACCGCGGTGCGCCATGCCAGAAGCCGCGCGCGCTCGCTGCGGCGCCAGGGTTTTACTTCGTCGGGAGCCACGGGCGCCCCTATTCCGGGATCAGGTCGAGCACGTCCTCGCCCGCGTGCAGGCGCTCGGCCAGTCGGGTGTGAAACGCGCGCAGCCAGGCGACCATCTCTTCCGGACTCCTTGTCGGGCGCGCGGTTTCGTACTCATCGGCAATCAGATCCATGATGAGCCGCATATTCTGCACTTCGACCCCGCCAAACGGATAATCGAACAACAGATCGAAGTAGAACTTGAAGGAGCCGAGCCGGTTGTTTGGCTTGAACCGGAGCGCCTGGATCTCTTTCAACCAGATCTTCACCTCGCGCCGGAAGTGCCGCCGCAATTCGGGAGAAAAATCGAACCCGATCAGCTTGACGAGGTGGCGATTGAGCGGGTTCGACAACCCGAGCAGGATCTGCTCGACGAGCTTGTGCGGGAGGACCATCGTACTCGTTTCGTCGAGCTGCATGATCGCCTCCCGATCTCCCGCTCCGGCTCAGAACAGGCCGGTGACGAGGCCCTCCGAGGTCAGTTCGATGCTGTTCGCCGAGGGCACCCGCGGCAGCCCCGGCATTGTCATGATGTCGCCGCAGATCGCGACGACAAACTCGGCCCCGGCCGACAGCCGCACCTCGCGCACCCCGACGATGTGCCCGGAAGGCGCGCCCTTGAGGTTGGGATCGGTCGAAAAGCTGTACTGGGTCTTGGCGATGCACACCGGGAAGTGACCGTAGCCCTGATCCTCGAACTGCGACAACTGGTCCTTGACCGACTTGTCGGCCTCAATATCGGCGGCGCCGTAGAGGCGCTGGGCGATCGTGCGGATCTTGTCCCACAGCGGCATCTCGTCGGGGTAAAGAAAATGCAGATCGGCCTTGCCGCTTTCGGCCACATCGACAACGGCGCGGGCGAGATCGACGGCGCCTTCGCCGCCCGAGGCCCAGTGATCGGCGATCACCGCCTTGACCCCTTCCTTGGCGCACAATTCCTGCACCCGGCTGAGTTCGCGCGGGGTGTCGGCGCTGAAGCGGTTGACCGAGACGACCGCCGGGATGCCAAACTGCTTGAGATTGGCGAGATGGCGCTGGAGGTTGGAAAAGCCGCCTTCGACGGCGCTCACATTCTCCTCGCGTAAATCTTTGAGGGCAACGCCGCCGTGCATCTTCAAGGCGCGCACGGTCGCCACCACGACGGCCGCGTTGGGCCGCAGCCCGGATTTGCGGCATTTGATGTCGAGAAACTTCTCCGCCCCGAGATCGGCGCCAAAACCGGCCTCGGTGACGACGTAATCGGCCAGCCTCATGGCCGAGGTGGTGGCGATCACCGAGTTGCAGCCATGGGCAATGTTGGCGAACGGGCCGCCATGGATAAAGACCGGGTTGTTTTCGATGGTCTGCACCAGATTGGGCGCGAGTGCGTCCTTCAAGAGGACGGCCATCGCGCCGGCGGCGTGCAGATCGGAGGCGCACACCGGTTTGCGTTCGCGCGTCTGACCGACGACAAGATTGCCGAGCCGGCGTTGCAGGTCACGGAGGTCATTGGCCAGGGAGAAGGTGGCCATGACCTGCGACGCGGCGGTGATGTCAAACCCGTCCTCGCGGGCAAAGCCGTTGGCGACGCCGCCGAGCGAGTTGACAATCGTGCGCAGCGAACGATCGTTCATGTCCATCGCGCGCCGCCACGTGACGCGGCGCGGATCAAGATGGGGCTCGTTGCCATAGTAGATGTGGTTGTCGATCATCGCCGCGAGCAGGTTGTTGGCGGAACCGATCGCGTGCAGATCGCCGGTGAAATGGAGGTTGATGTCCTCCATCGGCACAACCTGGGCATAGCCGCCGCCGGCGGCTCCGCCCTTCATGCCAAAGCACGGCCCCATGCTGGCCTCGCGCAGGCACAGCATCGCCTTTTTGCCAATCAGGTTGAGCGCGTCGCCAAGACCGACTGTCGTCGTTGTCTTGCCCTCGCCGGCCGGGGTCGGCGTGATCGCGGTGACGAGTACGAGCTTTGCATTTGGCCGCGCCGGCAGCGTGCGGATATAGTCGAGCGCGATCTTCGCCTTGTAGCGGCCGTAGGGGGCGACCGCCTCCTGCGGGATGGAGAGCTTGTCCGCGGCGAGATCGACAATCGGGCGCATTGTCGCGGCCTGGGCGATCTCAATATTGGATTGCGGGTTCTTGTGCTGATCAGCTCCGCGCGCCACGCCATTTCTCCTTCGCTATCGGGTTCTGCGGTTTAGCCCCATAGGGCCGGCGCCGCAACCGATCTCGACAGAAAGACCCGGTCTTGCCGGGGACGGGCGCGCAACGCGCGATCGGCATCGCCATCGGCTTCTCCTCCCCAATGGAGATGCCGGACGGACCTCTGTGATCAGGAGTGATCAGCGGGATTCGACTTGTCCCGCCTCGGAGACCGGAGCAGCGGGCGGGAGCGCCGCCGGCGGGGTCCCACGGGCCGCCGGCAGCG
>JBOHMF010000157.1:0-8976 GCA_050730055.1 Allostellaceae bacterium | reverse complement strand
TGGCGGCACAGGCCGTCGGTGACGGCCTGTGTCACACCTGTCTCGTCATCTACCCGACAGGCAATCTCGCAGGCCGCTATCGCCGCGGCGGCGAGAACGCCGACGACTATGCCCGCGGCGCCCGCCAATGGACGGCGCCCTGGGGCAATCACGGCGGCAACGATTTCATCAACATCTTCCCGCACAATCAGTACTGCCTGAAATACGGCGGCAAGCATGACGACCTCGCCCCCTTTGTCGTCAACCAGCACCGCAACGGGCTCTTGACGCCGTGGGGGTACAACGCCACCCACAAGGTGCAGCAGCTCACCATCGAGGATTACGTCGCTTCGCGCTACGTCCTGAACCCATTGAGGCTGTGGGACTGCGACCGGCCGGTCAACGCCTCGGCCGCCTATCTCTTCACGACGGCCGAGCGCGCCCGCGACATGCGGCATAGGCCGGTCTATGTGCTCAATCACTCGCAGCACAGCTTCAGGCAGCGCACCACACAGGCCGATCTCGACGAGATCGAGGACTGGACCGACCGCGCCGCCCGGAGAATGTACGATGGTGCCGGGCTTGGGCCCGAGGACGTTGATATCTTCAATCCCTACGACGGCTATTCAGTCATGACGCAGTTCTACCTGGAAGCCTTCCAGTGGCACGGCGTCAAACGCGGCGACGCCTTCGCGTTCTATGCGGGCGATATCAGGGTCGAGGGACCGCACCCGTTCTGTTCGAGCGGCGGCAATCTGGGGAACGGGCGCACCCGCACGGCCATGTACACCGACAGCATCGAGCAGCTCCGCGGCACGGCCGGCGCACGGCAGGTCAGGGTCCGGGCCGAGACGGCGCTGGCGGCCTTCACCACGCCCAGCAGCGGCGGCTGGATCATGTTCGGCAAATCCCCGAGCTGAGGGCCTATGACGGCTTTGCAGAAGAAGCTATCTAAGCCCGCTCCGATGACATAACACTGAGTATTCGGGCTACTGGCTTAAACCAAACGGGCCACTCATTGGTATATCGAAATCGCTCGGCCCAACTTGACCTCTTCTCGGACCAACCATCGAACTCACTCGAAATACTTCTTGCCCGTCGATTTCCACGATCCGACCATGAATCCAGCCTCCTGAAAACAACCCCGATCCCGGAAGAATCTCTTCGGTCACCTCCCTTTGTCGCGCAAGCGACGGCGTTAAAACCCTCAACTTAACGGAACGGGCACCCCCCGGAAAGACGCCAGCAGAGTTCGGTTTCAATGTCACCGCGAAATATTGTGGTGTTTCCGAAGAATTCGTTGACCTTGCAGCCGGAGACTGTTGAGTGCTCATCGGTGGTGGGGGCGGTGGTGGAGGCATATTCTGCGCCGCACCGCCGTAATAGGGTCGGTTCTGCGGAGCGCCGCCATAATAGGGAACGTTCTCCTGAACTCCTCCCCGAAGTTCGTAACATATCACTTTATTTAAGTCGTAATTAGCGACCGCATTATTGCATGCTGATTGATTCCACTCGCATTTTCCTAGACACTGATTCGCTTCTTCTTGTGCTAATGCACCGTTAATCCGCTTGCATTGGCTATCTGGCAGTGAGTTTATGTAATTCAGTGCCTGTATGATCGCTGCATTATTAACGGCGCACGGAGCCGGAGGCGGCACAGGACTCCCAGCGTTGACTACATCCTCCCGTACCTGCCCTTGCAGATAGGGAGTCTGCGCAAGAGCCTGATCGACTTGAGCTAAGTGGAAATCAAATATAAGAGCCGACGCAATTATTATAGCTTTGCACATGCTGGTGGTCGCGGTGCGTTGCATGGATAAACGCATCTGTCTCTCCGCGTGTAGGAACGAGCCGCCCGCAACCTTAAGCGACTCGGGCAGGCTCCTAAGCCAACATTCCTCGGCTTGGATTGAAGCAATATTGCCCCTTCCGGTGTCTTAGGCAACGGCAAATCGCGCGTAGCGTGCGCGGCTGGTAGTCGAAGCAGCCAGTAGGCCGCGCCGAGGCGCGGCAACCCGCTGATATCCGCACCGGCGTCGTGTCGCGACATTCGTCGGCGTCATGGACGACGGCAATGGCGTGTTGCCGGACAGCGTAGCGGGTGTCGTCCGCATCGGTGATCACGATGAAGCCGTCCGCGATCCACTCGCCCTGAACGACCATCACTCGGCCTCCACGATCGCCGACCCCATCAATTCCGGCACGATCTGGAGATCACCGGCTCGCGGCGATCACTCTCAGAGCTTGACTCAAAAGTTTGCACGGCCCAATCGTCGGCAGCAGAGGATCGCTTTCGAACCCACAACGGCCGCTCAGCCTTGGCGGCGGGAACCGCTCTTGCAGGTAAAATCTAGCGCACAACCCGTTCGAGTTCAGCCACCGCATCGAAGCTAGCATCAAAATACTGTCTCAAAATTTTGGGACCTAGCGATTGGCCCCCGCCATGTGCGACGGAATTTCTAACTGCGTAGCAAGAGGAGATGCTTTCCTTCAAATCTGAGCGGCTATCTACGAACGTCTTGAATGCGTGTCCCCACCTGTTGTCAAAGCGAAAAAGGAGTTGGCAGATTTGCTCGCAATCATAGTTGGTTCCCCTGCCAAAAAACCCTCGTATGAAATTTCCCACTTGAGGCATTGAGTGGTCAGCAATCCGAGCCATCAATATCAATTCGACGCATCGCTCCAGGTTGCCACAGATCAGCACAGCACCAAGCTTGCAGAAATACGAGGCTGTACGCTCGTCACCCTCTTTCGCAGCGGCACTGATCAGCTCTTCAAGCGATTTAAACCGCTGCTCGATCTCAAAGCTCACCCGCGAACGCCTGGGTAGCGTGCGTGCGTCGAACGCGGACGCTCTCCTCGACCGCGGTGGCTCGTTCGCATGCCCGCATGAATATCTTGTCTTCGAGCAACCTATTGTAGAATTCAGCGATCTCTTTAGGTTCGGGCGGCTTCCCGCCTCCCTCCAACCGAGCTGCCACGCCGATCATAACGCCTTCAAAGACGGCAGCATTGAGCGAGCGCACCGGCCGAAACGCATGTCGGCCTTTCGCGTCCCAGCACATTTTGATCGTCCTCGCGAACAGTGACCGGAACTGCTCCAGTGTCAGCGCGGGTGCCGTTTTCAAATCATCCGCGAAGTCGTCCAGGAAGTCCCTCATCGGGCGAGCATAGCGTTCGCCTCTTTCGTGCATCGCGAGGAAACGCAGGATCAGTTCCTGATCTTTCAACCGGCTATTGCGGTGTTTCCCAAACACAAGCCGCCATGTCTCATTGTCGTTCATCTCCCGGACGCAGTTCAGCAGAGGCCCGTCGCTCACGCAGTTACGAATTTCCTGTGGTGAGAGACGGATGCCGCCCGAATTCACGCGATCAAACACCAGGTTCAAGCTCTTCCGCGAGTTCTTCGGCTCTTCCTGCTGGAAAATCGTGGCGTGGACCGTCGAATCATCGAGCTTGAGCTTATCGGCGGCTGAAAGCTCCTCGTATGTCTTACCGTTCCATTCCTGATGCACACCTACGAGCCGGAATTTTTTCTCGAGGAACGTCCCCATATAAAAGTACTGGAGGGTGCGCAACCGCTGCTGCCCATCGACTACCAGGTGCCGATTGGTGACGGGTTCTTTGTACAGAAAAATGCCAGGCACTGGCAAACCCATCAGCAGGCTTTCCAAGAATCGGGATGCATGCCGCTGCGACCAGACAAATTTCCTCTGGAATTGAGGCACATAAAATGCCTCGGTCTCCAGGCGCTTTACAAGGGTATCGACGGTGTAATCGGCCCCGTAGCTGTTAATCGTGAACTTTATATCGTTGGGCTGCTCCAGAAGCGACTCGTCTAATACGTCGGCTTCCTCTAGCGCCAGCTGAAACTCGTCCTCAATCTCCATCGGCTGATTAGGAGGGATTTCCTCGTCAATCACTGCCGCATCGGCGGCCTTTCCATCGCTCATACCCATCTCCCGACCGGGATTTATGTCTCCTATACCCAATCCGTTGCACGTCCTCAACGCTCCGGACCACCCTACACGCAATGCGCTGCGAACTCCGCCTGCGTCTCCCGTAGTTTATCGCCGGGTATCTGCTAGGCCGATGAGCCGGGATCGGGTCGAAAAGACAGTTTACGGCGCATCCTCGTCGTTGCCGCGCGTTCCGGCGGAGGCCCGTTCATAATCTGATTTGACGATCTTGGCGTTCGCCACCCACTTTTGGTGCAGGCTCTCAGCCACGCGCCGCGCTATGGGCCGCGCAACACGACGAGGGCGTCTACCGCCTTCACGCCCCGACCTGACGGCAGCACCATCAGCGGATTGATGTCCAGTTCGGCCAGGTGTCCTTCCATGTGCATGGCGAGATACGACACGCGCACGGTCACGGCCCTCGCGGACTGCGATGGCTTTCACCGCGGCCCGGGCTTCGGCCCGGCTTCGAGAGCGCGGCGCACACCATCGGGATCGCCCGCGATCACTTTGAGATAAGCGCGCGCGGGCTGGTCAGGCTCCGAGCGCCCCTGTTCCCAATCGCGCAGCGTGCCGATCGGGATGTGATACCGCGCGGCGAATTCCTCCTGCGTCAGGCCGAGCGCCCGGCGCAAGGTCCGCGCCCACGGCACCCGCTTCATGCGAGCAAGGCGTTCCTCGCTGAGTGGTTGCGCGTCGGGATCGGCGAGAGCTGCCGCATGGATTTCCGCCTCGGTCATGGGTCGCATCGGCGTATCCGGAAATGGCCGCTCGGTGCCATCAGGCAGCACCTCAACGACGGTGCCGTCAGGGCGCATTCTGGCAATAGTAGTTGTCTTGCTCATGTCGTTCTGCCCGCCGGGCTGAGATAATTCTGATCCGTTCGCCGCGCTCCGTATAGGTCACATGCAGGATCACGCCCTCGCACATACCCAACAGATTCCAACGCTCCTCGCCGTAAGCCGCGCTCTGGTCGATCCATTCGACGGCGAACGGATCGGCAAACGCCTTGACGGCTTTGGCGAAGGCAACGCCGTGATCCCGTAGATTCTCGGTCGCCTTCTCGTCGAGCCACTCAAATCTCTCATCTTCCATAATATACGGGATGCCCGGAGTTTTTGCAAGCGTCCGGTGTAATATAGACCTTTTTGGCGTGCCCTATCGAGGCCGCGCTCTACTCGCCTCGCTGCGCGAGGCTCACCGGGCCGCATTGGCGTCCCGGCCGTCCGGTAACCGAGCTGACGGCCTGTGACACGGGAGATCACCGGCCCGCGGCGATCACTCTCAGCCACGCGCCGCGCTATGGGCCGCGCAACACGACGAGGGCGTCTACCGCCTTCACGCCCTGGCCTGACGGCAGCACCATGAGCGGATTGATGTCCAGTTCGGCCAGGTGTCCTTCCATGTGCATCGCGAGATACGACACGCGCACCAGGGTATCCGCGAGCGCCGCGAGGTCCGCCGCCGGCCGTCCGCGAAAGCCCCGGAGCAACCGGGCTCCCTTGACCTCGGCGATCATCGCCTCTGCTTCCCTGCGCGTGATCGGAACGCGTCGCAGGGCGACATCGTTGTAGACCTCGACCATCACCCCGCCGCTGCCGAACAGCAGCACCGGACCCAATTGCGGGTCGCAAGACACGCCAATGATGACTTCGACACCGTCTCCGACCATCTCCTGCACCGACACGCCGATGATCCGGGCCTGTGGCGCATAGGCCTTGGCGCTGGCCAGGATCTCGGCGTAGGCGGTTCGCACCTGTGCCGCATCGCCGAGGTTGAGGCGAACGACCCCGGCCTCTGTCTTGTGCGGAAGATCCGGCGAATCGACCTTGAGAGCCACCGGAAACCCGAGCCGCTCTGCGGCCGCGACGGCGGCCTCGGCGGAATTTGCCCGGTACTCGCGCGCGCTCGCCACGCCCCAGGCTGCCAGCAGCTCTTTGCTCTCGGTCTCCGAGAGTGTCGGGCGCCCCAAGCCAAGCGCCCGGGCGATGGCCTCATCCTGCGCCGCCGTGCGCAAGGGGGCCGCGGCAAAGCCATCGGCCAGGCGACGCGCGCGCCACGTATGATACGCGAGGCGGCTGTGCAGGCCTCGGGCCAATGTGTCCGGCGTGTAGAAAATCGGTATCCGGGCGTGTTTGAGCTGCGGCAGGCCAGTCTTGGCGTCCCGGCTTCCAGTCCACAAGAACACCACGCCCTTGCCGGTCCGGTCACGCTGGCTGATGACCTGCTGAGCCTGGGCGTCCGCCCCGGCGCTCGCCACGACGAGCGTTCCCATCCGGGGATCATTGATCATATGCTCCATGATCTGTGGGAAGGATTCGCTGTTGGCAAAGCCTGTCACATCGGCCGGGTTCGCCGCCCATCCGAAGCCCTTCAGGACCCCGTTGATGCCATCGCGCGCCTCCGGCCCAAGCGGCGGCAGATCGAGACCGGCCTGACCGCACATGTCGGCGGTCAGCGAACTGATGCCGCCCGAGTGGGAGACCACCGCGATGCCAGGCACCAGGGGCTTCTGGGTATGGGCGAGGAGGTGCGCGACCTCCAGGAGTTCGTCGTAATCCTGGACCCGGATCACCCCGTATTGGGCAAAGATCGCATCGTACCGGGCATCCGCGCCCGTCAGCGCCGCCGTGTGCGAGCGTGCCGCCCGGGCTCCCAGTTCCGAACGCCCGATTTTGATGAGGACGATCGGCTTGCCGCGCTCGGCTGCGAGCTTTGCCACTTCGAGAAACTTGTCGGCCTCTTTGAAGCCTTCGACAAAACCGGCAATGACCCGGGTATCCGGGTCATCCAGCAGATAGCGGGCGAAATCCGTAAAGTCGAGGTCTGCCTCGTTCCCGGTCGAGATGATATAGCTGAAGCCGATGCCGTTCTCGACTGCCCGCACCAGAAATGGCCCGAACGCCGTCGCGCCGCTTTGGCATATGAGGCCGATCGGCCCGGTCAGACCGGACGCCCCGCGCGAGGACGCGGTGGCCCAGATGTCGTCTTTGACATTCGCGAGCCCCAGGCAGTTGGGGCCGCTGATCCGCATGCCCGAGGCGCGGGCAAAGGCACCCAATTCCCCCTGCAAATCGCGCCGGTCGTTGACGCCGCGCTCGGCAAAGCCCGCCGAGATCACGATCGCCGATCCCGTCCCCTTGCGGTGGCTCTCCCGGAGGACATCGAGCACCTGGTCGTAGGGCACCACGATGCCGACCACGTCGGGAGCCTCCGGCAGGTCCGTCACACTCGGGTAGGACTGTACCCCCATGATTTCGTCATAACGCGGGTTCACGGCATAAACCCGCACCCGGTCTTTGGCCTTGAGCGCCGCAGCGAGAAACCGCCCGCCATACTGCATCCGCGGCGTCGCGCCCACGATCGCAATGGAGCGCGGGTTGAGCATTTTGTGGATCGACGCCATCTGTGGTTCTGTCCAAAATGCCATGATCCCCCCTGAAAAGCCTGCCCCGTGGGCCTTCAGCCCACGGACTTGATCCGTGGGGCAGGCCGGGGAACGTGGTCCGTCGGGCAGGCCAAGCCTACGCTCTATGAACGGGGCTGCCATCGGCCGATATTCCCGCATCATGGGCCGAAGATGCCGAGCAGGCGGCGTGACCACCCCCGCACTTTTTATGCTCCCCTATCCGGTGATGTCTTCGCGGCTATGGAAACGGCGGTCTGGTGCAGAGCCGGCCCCTCGCGTGCGAGGTCAGAGCTATGCCAAAAGCGGCCGCTGAGGAAGTTGGCAAATGATCGCCGGGTGCTCAGCCTGAATGCGATCGCCTCCCGATGCGAAGCGCTCTGCAATCGGCTTTCAAGGCCCCGCAAGCCGCTCGGCCTTGCCGTCGCGCTCGTCAAATCGACGGCGGGCGGCGTCGAATTCCGCGAGATGGGCCTGGACCCATTCGCCGAACGCCAGCACCGGGTCCGACATCGAGCGGCCCAGCGCGGTCAGGCTGTATTCAACCTGCGGCGGGCTGGTCGGGAAGATCGTCCGGGTCACAATGCCGTCGCGTTCGAGGCCGCGCAGCGTGCGGGTCAGCATCTGCTGCGAGATGCCAAGGGTATTGCGCTTGATGTCGTTAAACCGGCGGGGGCCGTCGCGCAGCAGCATGACGACGAGCATGCTCCATTTCTCGCCGATGCGGGCGAGGATCCGGCTGACTTTCTGGCAGTCCTGACGCAGCGGATGAGGCGGTTCTGATACAGCGAAGGAGGAGGTCATATCCGTGTGCCTTGGTGACGCAAATCTGCGTTCTTGCGATATGGCAGCGGTCACTTATTTTGTCCAGGACACAGTTTTTGACCGGAGGCGACCCCGATGAAGCTTTTTTCAGAAACCGGCAACACCCGTCAGGTCGCAAAGATCATCACCGCGCACCGCCAGCGCGAAGGCGGCGGCTTTATCGTGCGCCGGCCGTTCCCCAGCGCGGGCTTGCGCCATGCCGATCCGTTTCTGCTGCTCGACGAGATGGGGCCGGTCGCGTATGGGCCGGGCGAGGCCCTCGGCGCGCCCGATCATCCGCACCGCGGCTTTGAGACCGTGACCTATGTGCTCGACGGCGAGATGGAGCACGCGGACTCGGCCGGCCACCACGGCCGGCTCGGACCCGGCGACGTGCAATGGATGACGGCCGGGCGCGGCATCGTGCACGCGGAGATGCCGTCGCAGGCCATGCGGCAGCGCGGCGGCCGGATGCACGGCTTTCAGATCTGGATAAACCTGCCGGCGCGCGCCAAGATGACGGCGCCGCAGTATCAGGAGATCCCGCGCGCCGGGATCCCGGAGGCGACAACGCAGGACGGGTTGGCGTCGGTGCACGTGATCGCCGGCGCGGCGCTGGGCGCGAAGGCGGTGATCGAGACGAGGACGCCGATCGGCTTCCTGCATTGGCTCTTCGCGCCGGGCGCCTCGGTCGCCGTGCCGGTTCCCTCGGATCATGCTGCCTGCGTCTATGTCTTTGATGGGGCGATCCGCGTCGCCGGCCGCGCGGTGAAGGACGGCCAACTGGCCGTTCTCGCCGATGGAGATTCCGTGCATTTCGAGGCGGGC
>JBOHMF010000156.1:0-9010 GCA_050730055.1 Allostellaceae bacterium | reverse complement strand
ACATAGCAGAACGCGAACGCCACCTCGCTCTGGCCGTGGCTGTCGACGTAATGGCGCTGGATTTCCATGTCGGTACAGTGCCGCAGCACGCCCTCGATCATGGCCGCCACCTCGGACGACGAGCATCGTTTCAACTGCGAGTAAATGCACGCCGCGCGGCGCTCCATGTGCCAGTAGATCATCACGCCGCGGCCGTTGCAGCGGACGTGCCATTCCGTCATCAGGTTCTGATCCCAGGCGCCCACTTTCTTCGAATCCGAGGCGCACGCGGTGCCGGCTTCGCCCCAGATCCGCGTGTCGCGCACGGCAAGAATCGCGTTCGTCACCATGGCCGTCGCGCTCCGCAACGCCTCCTTGCTGACAAACAGCCGCCCGACATGCTGCAGCTCGGCGTGGGTGACGCCATCGGTGCCCGCGCTGACGCGCTTGAACCCGGCATTCGTTCCCAGGCCGTAGAGACACAACAGCAGGCGCCGCTTCAGCGTGTCCGCATCGAGAATCACGCGATCGCCGGAGCTCACAAACGTGTCGAGGAAGCCCGTCCGCGCGGCCGTCTCCGTCATGACGTCGATCAACTCGGTCATCGGCCAGCGGCGCTCAAGCTCCGCCTGGATCGCGTCCGCCGCGGGCGCCGGCGGCAGCGCCGCGAGCGGCGTGATCGAGATCCGGTTCTTGCCGCGCCACAAAATGCGCGCCTTGGGATTGGACGGGATGGTGCGGTTGAGCCGGGTCAGCGCCTCCGTCAGCTTCGCCTTCAAAACCGTGGTGAAGGCCCGCGCGTCTGCGTCCCGGCCAAGCTCGCGGTAATATTCCGCGCGCCGCTCCTCGAAATCCACCGGCAGGTCCTCATCGGGGTTCCGGTGTTTTTCCGCGCCAGCCACCCAAATCTCCTTGCACCGCACTCGCTCGCGCAGCGCCGTCAGCACGCAGATTTCGTAGTTGATGCAGTTGACCTGGGGATTCCCCTGGCGGTCCTTCTCCAGCACGAGATCGCGCCATTTCGGCGGGATGACATTCTCGATGGGAACCCCTTCGTCCAGGCGCACGACGCGGCGGCCATCCTCATGAAAGCGCTTCAGCCAGCCGATCGCCTCAATGACCGGCCGGTGCCTCGCGTTGTTCGAATGGAATGACAGGGCGGACAGCACCGCGGGCAGCATCCGCCGGTAATGCCCGGCGTAGGAGGCGCGCAACACGGCATGCACCTGGCGCTCGAACGTGCCCGCCGCCTTGGACTCGCGGATGATCGCCGACAACGTGTCCAGACTGGCCACCGGGAACACGACATCCCGCACCGTGCCATCCGGATTGGCCGAGGCCGCCTCGGCGATCCGCACCAGGATCCGCTCCTTGCCCGCGACCTTGTCCACCTCCTTGGCGATCCGTTTGACCACGGTATGCCTGGCCTGGCTGGTGATCCGGTGGACGGTCTCGATCAGCAGATCGACGAGCCCGTCCGTAATCTCCCGCTCTCGGTGCGCGAGAAACAGCGCATACAAGGCATGGCGCCGCCCGGCCGGATGCTGCCTCATCCGCCAGGGCGTCTCATTGGCCACGCGCCTGCGGAATGACCGGCTCACCGCATCGTTGCCGCCCGCAAGCAGGCCTGCCGGCAAGGCGAGAGACCTCAGGAATTCCAAACGTTTCGCGGCGGTGAGGAGGTTCTCCAGATTGGCCTTGCCGGGGTCGCTCTTCAGTCCGGTGAAGCCCGTCACCGGATCAGTATCGGCAAGCGAGGCGTCCAACACGGCCTTCAGCGTCTCCGGCAGCAGCCCGCCCGCGGCGTCAAGCACCCGCTCCTCAAACCGCCGCCGCGCGCCGCCGGTCACACGGACGAGTTCGTCTTCCGACGGACATTCGATCTTCCGCTCAAAGAACCAGGAGATCAGCCGGTCCATCAGCGCGCCCGGCGTCATCCCGCGCGGGCACAGCTCATCCGCGGCAAAGGCGAACGCATCTGCCAGATCGCGCCGGGTCAGACACCGCATGCCTAGAAATTCAAGGATTTCCGCCCGGTGCCGCCGTGAGGTCCGGCTCGACCACAGCCAGTCCTCCAGGTCATCAGAAGCGGTCCCTGTCGCCGCCGCCAATTGATCCGACACCCCCGGCGGCAAATCGCTCGCCGCTTTCAGAAACCGGCCGGTCTGCCGGTAGTGCACAAGCTCGGCCGCCGCGGCCAGCCGGGTCCGCGGATGCTTTGTCGCGAGAAAACTCTCCTCGGCCACGCTCAGCCGCCATTCACTTTCCAACAGGCGCCCCCCGGCTCTTCAGCCCGGCCGACCATGCCGGGCTGAAAGGCAACAGTCAATCGCACCGATCGTTCGTGCTACGTTCGAAATTTTGGCCGAAAATCGACCGACCGTGTATCTGGGCCCATTAGCAAACTGACAATCCGGATGTTGCACCAGCGTGACAAGGGCCCGCCCAATTGCCGGGAAAGGGTCTTTCAGCCGTCACGACATTACCTGTTGCGGCGCCCCAAATTCCCACCTCGGATCGGCAAGCCCGGCATCCAGCTCGCGCCCCGTCAGCCGCGATTTGATCTCCGCAGAGGTTAGGGCGCTATGGAAGGCCCGCAATTCTGCCAGGTGATCTTCAGTCCATTCCGGATAAGCGCCCAATCGATTGAACACGATTCTTAGGCGCCCGGCCGTCGGGGTTGCTTCCAAAGCGAGGCGATGAAATTTTCCATTCAGATCATCGGTATCGGGAGGCGAGCAGACAAGGAGTCGGCCCAGCTCCTCGACAACCCGCAGCCGCGCCGCCTCGCATTGCTGCTCCCTTTCGCCGGCATTGATCCTCTTCGCCTCCATCGTCAATTCCTCGATGACGGTGCGGGCGCGATCCTCTAAAGCAACGCGGGCGGCGTTCCAGGCTTCGACCGTTGGTTCCGCCCCGTCCCATTCCGCGACCAGGCGTTTGAGATCGGCAAAGGAGCACACTTCTCTCATCCCGGTGGGGCCGATCCAGCCGCAGGTCATCGCCTTGAAGGCGCCGTGTTCAACGCTGACTAGAAGGAGGGGCAGCCGTTCGCCCGGTCGCTGAAGCTGGCGGAGCAACGTCCATTGGCGCAGATCGAGGCCATCGATGCAGGCCGCGCCCGGGTGAAGAGGTATTGCGCCGGGGTCGGTAACGATGCGCAAGGGTCCCTCGCCGATCACGTGTCGCGTGTTGGTTTCGGCGCGCACCTCGATGCCGGTCCCGTCCAAGGCAGCGAGCAGGGCCTCGGTGTCTTCCGGCCCGATCAGCGGCGGCTCGGGCGCGGGATCGGCCACCTCCTCGTCCGGAAACGCCTCGGTGACGGCGGGATTGTTCTCGATCTGTCGGGCGAGATCGGCGAGCGCCTGTTCGTCGATGTGCTCGCGCCCCGCCAGCATGCGCATCGCGAGTGACAGAACGGGCTGCATCGGCCCGACATAGCGCTCGAAAAGTCCGCAGCGGCGGGCGAGCGCCCGGTAAACTCGCTGATCGATGCTGTCCTTCAGGTAGAGATTGACGATCGGAAGCACGGGATGCGCCTGCCCGATGCGATCGATGCGGCCGATCCGCTGCTCGACTTTCGACGGGTTCCAGGGCAGATCGAAATTGACCAGAGCACCGGCCGATTGCAGGTTCAACCCTTCGCTGGCGGCATCCGTGCATACCAGCGCCCGGATCTTGCCAGCATCGAGAGCCGCGGTGACCGCCTCTTTTGCGACCGCCTGCCATTTGCCGTCGGCGCGGATGGCGCCCCCCTCGCCGCAATAGGAGGCGACCGGCACACCCGCGCTTAAGAGGGCTTCGCGCAGATATTCCATCGTATCGGTGTAGCTCGTGAACACCAGAACCGATCGGCCATCGGCAGTGAGTTGTTTCACCCATGCGACGGCGCGATCCCGCTTGGTGTCGAGCGCGCCCAGGTTCGCGATTCTCTCCAGAAGCCCCTGAACCTGCCGGAGCTCAGCCTGAGCCTCAGCCGGCGAGTCCGGCAATGCCGAGGTGAGCTGCACATTCAGCAAATCTTGCAGCTCCTGCGCGTCCTCGACACCGAGCACGTCTCCCTCGTCGAACGCCCTTTGCGCGATGACGGCCTTCAACCCCGTTTCCCGCCTTTCGAGGCTCTTGCGCAGCGCCACCGGCGAGCTGGCAGCCCGCCGGCGATAGATCGTCATGACGAAGCCTTTGCCAGCCTTTTGCTCTTCAAGCTCGTCGAAACGCTGGTCGATGTATTCTTTGACGGCCTCGTAGGTGCAACGCTCCTCGTCCGTCGCGAAATCGAACGGATCTTCCCGCACGTCGCGCTTGGGCGGCGGGCGATCGAGCAACTCCATCTCATAATACCGCTGCAAGGTCCGCCGGGTATTGCGGTGCATCCGCCGCATCAGCGGTGAGCACTGGCGCAGCCAGCGCACCATGGCCTCGCGCTCGACACCCGGCAGGAAGCGCAATGCTTCGGCAAATTCGCGCGTTCGATGGGGATCAGGCAGGTGCAAGCCATCGGGCATCTTCGGCAGATCGAGCGTGGCGGCAAGAATGCGCGCCAATTCAACGGCATCGTCCCGCGACAGTACACCGGCTTCGACCCGTGCCACCGCGTCGTAGAACCGGCGGACGACGTGAAAGCCAGAGAGCCACAGCCCGCCCTCGCCCAACACCTGAAGCAGATCCCACGGCTCCCATACGTGGGTCTGCATTGGCGTAGCGGAGAGGATCAGGATGCCGCGCGCTTGCCCGGTCGCCCGTAATCGGCGCAACAGGCCGAGCAGCAGCGTCGGGCTGTTGAACTCGCCCTCCACCTGATGTGATCGCCGCGCCGCATGCCCCTCGTCGAGCAGCACTAGGTCCCACGGCTTCGCCGCAAGCAGGATAGGCAGGTTGCCCTCGGTGCGGGCGGTCTCGCGGCTCAGCAGCAGCAGAGGCCGATCCAGCGCCTCGGCAAGCCCCGACACCGTTTCCTCGCTCCCGTCCGGCCAGACGAGCTTTCTGAGGCCTTCGAGGCGTGGCACGCGCAAGCCGCCCTTCTCGCGCAATTCGCCCTGCCACTGCGGCAGCAAGTTCGCCGGCGGCAGGATGAGGGCGCGGGCGACCCCGCGGCCGGCCAGCAGCCGTCGCAACACGAGGATGGCCTCGATCGTCTTGCCCATGCCGACTTCATCGCAGAGCAGCCGGCCGGCCGGCCAGGCCGCGGAGACCTCGGCCACGACGCCGCGCTGATGCGGCCACAGCGTCACCGGCG
Source organism: Allostellaceae bacterium (assembly GCA_050730055.1). Taxonomy (GTDB): domain Bacteria; phylum Pseudomonadota; class Alphaproteobacteria; order ATCC43930; family CGMCC-115725; genus AP-15. The sequence goes on along the minus strand of JBOHMF010000156.1, from coordinate 3,795 downwards.
CCATCGCATCGCAGGTCGCGGCGCCGCGGTCCGGCATGAACGGCGCCGCCAAGGCATAACCCCACAGCATCGCGGCGCGCCGCCGCTGCAAATCGTCCTCCGCTTCCCTGACTGGCGGCTTTTCCGGCGCGAACCGGATCAGCTTTTCGCGTACCGCCTGGGGAAGGGGCACAGTTTTGACCGCGGCGTCGGTGCCCGCCCACAGGCCGTCAAATTCAGCGCGAAACCAATCGTACCGCTCCGCGTCGTGCCAGCTCTTGCTGATCTCCAATATTTCGAAATTCCCGCGCACGCCTTGCGCGCTCTCGTTGTCGCTGCCGGCGAACACGATGCTGTCGCTGCCGGCATCGGTGAAAAGGCCGAATTTCGCGTGCAGGATACCGCCGCCAAGCCGCATCACCCCCACCCGGACCTCGAGCCAGCCCTCCCGCGCGAGCCAGGCCAGCATTTCGAGGCGGCGCTTCTGCAATACGGTCTGCGGGGTGCCGAACCGGGCGAGCAAGGTATCGATCAGCGGCCCGTCCTGACCGCGCTGCAACAGCGCATCGACATCCGCTTCCGACAGCTCTTCGTTGACCAGTAGATGCAGCGCCGGCTTCTCGGTGATCTCGCCGGCGAGGATGCGCTCGATGAACGCGCCGAACCCGGCAGCGGCGGCCGACAGCACCGACGACGAGAAATAGGCGCAGCACCGCTCGTATTTGACGGCGCGGTGCAGGCTCGGCTCGTAGAGCCGGGCGACGAGCTGGCCGTCGGGCGCCTTAAGAAACCGCGGCCAGTCGAATTCGCGGAGCGAGGCCGTCATTCCTCCGGCTCGCTACCGTCGTCATCGTTCTCGGCCTCCTCCTCGTCGAGGTCGATCTCTTCCTCTTCGTCAAGGCGGGCGCCGGTCCGGGTGAGAAGCTGCAGCACGCCCTGGTCCGGCGGCTTCTCGGTCCAGTCGGGCGGCGTGATGCCGAACAGCGGTTCGAGCATCGCGTGCCAGGCGCGGAACTCGGCAAACCTGGTCGCGACCTCGCCCTTGTCGCGGCGCACGGCCGGTGGTGCCGCTTTCAGCAGCGCCTCGATCAGCCGCACCGTGGCATCGCCTGTCTTGATCGCGTGCCGCAACGCGAAGCCTCTGGCGGCGCCAATCCCGGCCGCGCCACCGCCAGCATCGGCAAAGGCGAGCGCCAGCGCTTGCGCCTTGTCGAGATGGGTACGGAAGGCCGGATCGCGCGGATGGATTTTCAGCGCATCCGTCTTTTTCATCGTTTTGCCCGCACCGTGCACAAAGCCGAAAAGCAACTGCTGCGCCTCGTCGTTGCTGAGCGGCGCGACGCGACGCCGCTCGGCGGCCGACAGGATCTTCACCTGATCCTGCTTGACGGTGATCAGGCCAGCGATCTCCAGTGCCGACACGTCCATGCCGACCGCGTGCCCCAAGAGCTTTGCCTCATTGAATCGGAACTCGGCGGCACGCAGCGTATCCCAGCACAAAACGGCGAATTGCGCCTCCGGCTCGACACCGTGCAGCCCGCCGGCGGCGAGCTTCCTGGTGCGCCAATTGGCGACGGCATCGGCGGCGATGTCGATGGCAGCGCCGATTGTCACCGGTTCTCCCTTGTCGGTGCGCACCTCGTCAAAAGCGCTGAACACGCTCATCGCCGGGCCGAAGCTGCCGACGAGCTGGTCCACGGCGTTCAGACCTTCGCGTTCCAGCCGCTCCGCCGTCTCCTCCGCGACCCGGCGGATGCGCGCCTGCATCGCGGCATCGAAATAGCCGATCCCAGCGTTCGGCCTGCGCACCCGCGCGACGAGAATGACCGTCGATTGGGCGGCATTCTTCCTGGCCTGATGCAGGCTGTGCTCGCTTTCGGTCTTGACCGGCCAGGTCGCGCTGATCGTGAACCCGGCCTCGATCAGCGAGGCGAACAGCGACTCCCACGCCTCCTGCTTCTTGTGCGTGAACATGACGGTCAGCACGCCGTCGAGTCGCAAGACCCGCCGCGCTTCGACGAAGGTTTCGGTCATCAGGCACTCGTAATGCGCTTGCGCCGCGACCTTCGCTTCCTTGGCTTTGGTCTTGCCGATGCGGAAACGGGCGTCGTTCTTGACCACCTCAAGCGTGTTGTCGCAGAGCAGCGACGAGAACCATTCGGGACGCCGATGCCCCTGCGTCCGCTTCAGCCAGACATAGAAGAAATCCGCCAGTTCGCTGTATTGCACATTGTCCGAATACGGCGGATCGACGACCACGGCATCCAGCGAGTGATCGGCCAGTTGAATCAGCGATGTGGCCGATCCTTGGGTGATCTCGACAGGCACGTGCGCGCCGTCGCGCGGCAGCTCCGCTATGTCTTGATATGCTTCAAGGGTGTTGGTGATCGCCCAATCCAGTCCGGAGCCCGCTGCCACGGGCGCCATCTCTGTGAATGTAGGTTTGAACGAAAAATCGTGCCGATCAAATATCCCACGGATTACTTGATGCGTGACGTGCCAAGATGCGAGGTGATTATTGTAGTTAGTGAACTTGTCGATCGCGAAAGCGAGCAGATGCACCACCGCATCGCCCAGATCCTCGCCTTCTTGGGTGAGGATTTTGGGACGCAGTGCGTGTAATTCTTCCATCAGAACACCGAAGCCGAGCAACTGGCGCGGGCTGAACATGTCGGCCCAGCGCGGCATGCCATAGATGCGCGGGCGCGGGTCGGTTGTCACAACTGGATAGTCCTCGGTCGGGATCAGGTTGCGCGCTTCCCAATCCTTGCGGACCTGCCGCAACTGGTCCTCGGCAGCAGCAATAGCGTCAATATCGGCGGCCACTGGCGGGCGGAATTTCAGGCCTTGGGCTGTCTTGAGCCCGACAGCATACAGGGCGCTGCCCATCTCGCCGGCCTGCGCCTTCGCCTTGATCCACTCGGCCGGGATTGGCTCCCCGGTGAACAGGCTGACGCCCTTGCCCTTCGTGTAGGTGCGCGTGGGCGCCTCCTTGATATGGCCGGGGCCGATGCCGACCGGCCGGATTTCGACCTTCCATGTCCCCTCGGCCTTGTCCACGATCGGCACCGCAACAATCGGGATGCCGCCCTTCGTCTTCAGCAAATGCCAATCCGGCACCAGCGGCGTCATGTGTCCCGTGCTCGGGCACGGCACCGTGCGAGCAAAGATGTAGCAAAGGGGTGGCGTGCGTCCGTAGACAGGATGCTCGACCGTCGGAAAGAACCGCTCCATTCGCTCGTTGAAGCGATTGCGCCAGACGGCACCCCATTTCCGCGCCCTTGCGGCGAGCGTCGGTCCCAGCCGAAAAGGATAGCCCAGCGTCGCTTCGAGAATGCTGCACGCAACCGGGTTATATTCGTTTGCAAGCGTGGGAAAGCCGAGGCGGGCGCTCTCCAGCGGGATCGAGCCTCCGCCGGCCATCGGATCGAGCACGGTCGGAAGATGCCCCCACAGGCTCGCTGCCGCGGCGTGAGCAGCTTCAATGTCCTTGTCGCGGAGGGCTGCGCGAAATGCCCGGGTCCCGTGCGGGTTCTTGATCCGAGGGCCGCCGCTTGACCTCGTAGCCGCTACCAACTCCTCGGCAGCGACAACCCATGCCGCCGGCCCCCAGAACCCCATCAGGCGCTCGAACACGTCGCGCGGGAAATCAGCCGGCAAGACGCTCGCAAGTACAGCCGCCCGACTTGCTGCTAAGAGGCAGTTTTCAGAATTCGCGAGCGAGCTTGCCCGCAACCAGGAATATGCAAGCGCTCTGGAGCAAGGATTGGACGATGAAGCCGAGCCGGTCATAGCGCAGAGCCAGCCGCCGGTTTT
>JBOHMF010000155.1:0-9130 GCA_050730055.1 Allostellaceae bacterium | reverse complement strand
TTGTTGTCTCGTGGGCGAGGCTGAAACAGCGGAGATGAATCCGGTCCCGTCTATAAAACTCGACAGTTTTTTTCAAAACCGGAACCAAGACAAGCCTTATCTCATTAAAATCGCAGTTGATGGACATGAAATTCCTGTCTTGCGAGGTGCGCAGGAAATTCTGAAAGATGCGGCGGTCCTGATCGCCAACGCCTTTCCTTGCAACATTGATGAGCTCTTGAATTTTATGAAACCAAGGGGGTTTCAGCTATATGACATGGTTGACAATACGTATTACTTTGGGAATCTGCACTGGTTCGATCTGGTTTTTTTGCCGGATGCGCTCGTCGAGAGGCTGGCCGCGCCGGCGGGTCCGGTGGCTTGGGATCAATGGGTTCCGGTTGCGAATTTTGACCCGAACCGCCGCCGGACCGGCGCGGGCAACGGCGCGACGCAGGCCCCGGCCGGCGCCGAGGAGTGGCTGCCCCTGCTGCACCTGTCGCCTGCCGGCGAGCGGGTCGTGCGGGCAAGGCCGGGACGGGCCGGGTGCGTTTTTTTTGGCCCCTACCGGCCCCTGCCGTCCGGCCGTTACCGCGCCCGCCTGCGGCTGAAGCTGGTGCTGCCGTGGACTGTCCGTTACCGCACGGGCAGCGCGGGCAAAAAACCGGTGGCGCGGCTCGACGTGACAGCCGCGCACGGGACGATCTGCCTCGCCGAGCGGCCGCTGTTTCGGGAAAATCTCGGGAAGGGCGACTATATCCTTGATTTCACGGTATCCGAAAGCCTGGGGCGGACCGGCGCGACGATCGAGGTCCGGATGTGGACGCAGGGCGCCGTCAGTGTCGAAATCTCCTCCGTGACCGTCGCACCGATTGCCGAGGCGACAGACGCCAAGGCTCCCTCGGCGGCACCGGATCAGCCGGCAAGGGCGGTCTCCAGATAGGAGCGCGTCTCGGGGCGAATCCCGCCGACCGGGGTGATGACGGCGTGGCCGACCGCGAGCCGTCCGTCAAAGGCCGCGCGCTCGTTGAGGATGTGGATGTCGATCAGGTCGGGTGCAGTGAGCGAGAAGTTGAGAGCGAGCTCGACCACCCGCTCCTGCCCCGGCGGCAGGCTGACCCCGTCCAGCGCGATCCCCATTCCTCCGCACACCTCGACACGGTAGCTCAACTCGGCGGCTTCGGCGGAAAACCCGAGCGCGATCGTCGCCGACCACGCGCCCGGCGGCAGGGTGATGTAGGGGCCGTGAAAGATGTGCCGCTGCCGGCCGGTGATGTCGATCGGGCGCAAGGCCGGAGGGTCGATCTCGCCGCTCGACGGTTCCTCGTTCATAAAGAAAAGATCGCGCGCCCAGGTGAGCGGCGCGGGATCGCGGCCGGCCAATCGCGCGAGATAGGGATCAACGGCACCGGCCACCAGCGCCCGCTGCTCTTCCGCCAGCCCCTGCCACCACGCGCGGTGCTCTTGCGGATCGCTGCGCAGATCAAAATCGCCGAGCGCGGTGACGGCATCCGCGATCCCGGTCTCGTCGACCGCCAGCCCGAAATGGCGGGCGATCGCCGCCGCCGCCGCTGGAAGATCGACCGAATCACGCTCGGCGTCGAGGACGAGGGCACCGGGCAGTGCCGCGCAACTGACGACCGAGGCGCAACTCTTGGCGACGGTCCGCGTGGCTTCCAGAAACTCGGCGCCGTGGCGGACGACAAAATGCTCGATCGCATGATGGGGGTGATCGAGAACGAGAATGAAGGGCTTGTTCGCCTCAGCCAGGGCGATCCACAACTGGCCGACGATCTGGGACGAGCCGGCGACGAGATAGGGCTTCTCGGCTGTCAGGACTGCGGAGAGAAACTGCTCGGGAGTATCGGCGTAGGTTTCTGCGACCGGCCCGAGAGCGCGTTCGACAAGCCGGGCCGTCACCGCCCGGCACCACTCGTCAAAGCGGCTTGGCATGCCGATACAGAAAAAGACCATGATTGACCCGAGCTGTCTGCGGCGAGCCTAACAAAGCGCGCCGGCGCTGTCGAGGACGCCCGCCGCCTTGCGCGGTCGCGGGGCGAATGTTAGCATCGTTGCCCTTGCAGCGACGCCGATCAAGACGGTGCGCCTCAAACTCGCACCGATCCGCAGTCGAGTCTGCGCCGACCCGCTCATCCGTCAAATCAGGAATAGAGATGTTGAAAGCAGAACCGCGTTTTCAACCGGAGGATATTGTCTCGGCACTCTACCAAGCAATATTGGAAAGACAACCTGACCCGCCGGGTTTTGCAGAATTTCTGCGGCGCCTTAATAACGGGGAAGCGTTGCACGCAATTGTCGGGGAATTTGTCGCTTCCGATGAGTTCCGCTGCAAGGGCGTGGGGCAGACCCGGATCGAGCCGCTGCCGGCGAATCCGATCGAACTCGATCTGGCGCCCGCGCAACGGCAAGCCGTCTGGGATCACGTGGCCAAGGTGTGGAGCCGGCTGGGGCGGGACGATCCGTACTGGTCCGTCGTCAGCACTGAGGAGTTTCATCTCGCCAACCTCGCGCGCGCCGGGGCGATCGACCAGTTTTACGAGTCCGGGCGTTACGATATCGAGTGGGCCGAGAACTATCTGTCGCGCAACGGCCGATGCCTTCCGGAAACCGGCCTCTGTGTCGATTACGGCTGCGGGCTGGGACGCACGACCTTGTGGCTGGCGCGCCGCTGCGCGCGGGTTCTCGCCGTCGATGTCTCGCAGGCTCATCTCGATCTGGCGGGCGAAGCGCTGGCGGCGCGCGGCGTCACCAATGTCGAATTCCGCCTGCTGCGCTCGCGGCAGGATCTCGACGATCTGCGCGGCTTTGACTTCTTTCACTCGGTGCTGGTGCTGCAGCACAATCCGCCGCCGCTGATCGCCGACATCCTCGCGGCGGCGTTTGCCGGTCTCAATGCGGGCGGCTGCGCATTTTTTCAGGTGCCGACCTTTGGCAGCGGCTACAGCTGGCACTATGATCGCTATATCGCGGAGATGGCACCGGCCCAGCAGATGGAGATGCACGTTCTGCCGCAATCGGCGATCTTTGCCCTGGCGGCACGGGCTGGCGTTGTGCCGCTCGAAGTGGAACCCGACGCCTGCACCGGGATACCCGACTGGCTCTCCAACACGTTTGTCTTTGCCAAGCCCGGCACCGATGGCCCACTGTCGCGGAACGGGAGATAGGACCCATCCCGTGGGGCTGTTCCCGATCAGGAGCCGGCGCAGGAGCAGGACGGAGCGCACGGGCGGGGATTGCCGCGGCGACGCACTCGGCGCGCCGGCCCGCGCGGACGACGTGAGGGCGCTTTATCTCCTGCTGCTCGGCCGCAGGCCGGAGAGCGCGGCGATCATTGAGGCGCAGCGCGGGCGGCCTTGTCTCGATCTCATCCGCGAGGGGTTCGGTTCGGACGAGTTTCGGGAGCGCGTGGTCGGGCCGTTTCTGACCGACAAAGCCATTCCGCACCGGCGCCTTGACGCGGCCGATTTTGAATGGGTCCGAGACTGGCTGGCGCAATCGGGAGTGGCGACGATCGCGGCCGAGGCCGACGGCCTCGCCCTGTTCGCCGGCTTTCTGCTGGCCGAACCGATGGCGCGGCTGTGCGCGCAGGTTCTTCCGGAGCACACTGCCCAATTGCAGCAAAAGGCATCGGCGCTCGCCGGCTCGGAAGCGGCGGGCGAGCGCGCGCGCTGCGCGCGGATTATCGAGGCACTCGCTCTCGACGCTCCCGGAAACGAAGAAGATCAATATTATTTTGAGGCTCATAAGAAACGATACATAGAAACTCTCACCGCGATGTTTCAGCATCACATAAGCGGCGAATGTGCCCTGGAAATCGGCACGACTTTCATGTTCTGCCATTTCGTTGAGGAGTACCTCGGCTTCCGGCAATGCGACGTCACTGCCTTTGACCCCGTTAATCGTTCGGTAAAACTGCGCTCGGTATCGGTGAATACCGGCGCAAAAATCAAAACATTCCGCGCTTTCAACCTGGACATCCAGCACGAGACCTATCCAGTTTCAGATGAATCTTATGATTACGTCATGCTCTTTGAGACTCTGGAACATTTGCCGATTGACCCGATGTTTGCCATGCAGGAAATCAACCGGATTCTCAAATTTTCCGGAGTTGTGTTCATAACCACACCGAATATCACCGGTATCGGCCGGGTCAGCGAGATATTGGAGGGACGGCACCCTTATTTTTTTCCTCTGTTCAACGGGACATCGGATCGCCACAATCTTGAATATTCTCCGGAACTTCTGGAAGATCTGGTCGAGGCGGCAGGGTTCGAGATCGTCCGGCTGTGGACGCCGCAGGTCTGGGAAGATTCCGATCCGGAGATGATGAATTTCCTCAAACGCAACGGCTTCCCGACCCGTAACCGCGGCGATTGCCTGTTCTGCCTGGCCCGCAAGATCGGCCCGGTGCGCGACCGCCATCCGTCCCTGCTTTACTCCGAATATATGGAAAATGGATTTCCTAAACAGTGACATCATCCCGGGCAATTTTGATTTCTGCCCCTTCTCTCTATTAACGACAAATCCTCTCAAACCGTCCGACCGCTTGCGCCGCGGCCCATGATCGCGATCCATCAGTTTTATGCAGGTGCGGCGCCGGCCGAAGCGGTCATTGACAGCCTCTTGTTCACGCGCGCGATCCTCACCGGCTGGGGTCTGGCCTCGGACATCTTCTGCGAACCCGATCCGGCCGATCGCCGGCTCGCCGCCGCGGCCCGGCCGCTGGACCGGCTCGCCCTCGGCCGGGACGATCTCCTGCTGATCCACCATGCGAGCGGGCACGACGCGCTGCCCCGCCTCGCCGGGCTTGCCTGCCGCAAGGCGCTCCTCTTCCACCCGATCGCCCCGCCGCGGTTTTTTGCCGAGGATGACCCGCGTTGCGCGCGGAGCATCCGGGGCTACGCCCAGCTCGAAGAGTTGCGCGCGATCGTCGCGGCGGCGATCGTTCCCTCGGAATTTGAGAGCGAGCTGTTGCGCCGGCGCGGCTTCACCCGTGTCGCCGCGATCCCGCTCGCAAAGGATTTTGCCGCGTTGCGGGCGGCGCCGCACGCCAGGCGGCCCTATCACGACGAGCGGCCGGCCCATCGTCTCCTCTCGGTCGGCTGGCTGGCGCCGCATAACCGCCAGCACACGCTGATCAAATTTGTCGGCGCGACGCGCGCGATCGACGGGATCCCGCTCGAACTCGTCGTGATCGGTGACGGCGACCCCGATTATGTCCGGCGGCTCGCCGCAGAGGCGCGCCGGCTCGGCGTCGCGCCGCAGGTTCGGTTCGCCGGTCCGGTCGATGGCGCGGAACTCTATGGGTGGTATCGGGCGGCCACCGCCTTTGTCTCGCTCGGCGAACCGGAAGGCTTTGCGGCGCCGCTGATCGAGGCGCTGGCCTTTGACCTGCCGGTCGTCGCCTATGCCGCGCCGGGGGTGTCCGAAACCCTCGGCGGCGCGGGTCTCACGATCGCCGACCGCGCGCCGGCGCCGCTCGGCGCGGCTCTTGCCCGACTTCAGCGCGACCGCCCGTTCCGGCGTGCCCTGATCCGGCGGCAGCGCGAGCGGCTCGGCGACTTTGGCCGGGAGCGGGTCGCAGGAGCGCTGGCGCGCTGGCTCGCCGGTCTCGGGATCGAGATCGGCGCGGCGAGCGGCGTTTGGCGCGAGAGCACGCCCGAGCGCGCCGGTCCGCCGCACCTTCATTATGTGATCGAAGGCCCTTATGAGACCTCCTACAGCCTCGCCGCCGTGGTGCGCAACCTTGCCCGCGCGCTCGACGCGCGCGCGGGATGCACCGCCGCGATCGAGCCGGGGGAAGGCGACGAGGGCTGGACCGTCGATGCCGAGGCGGCGGCGCGGTTGCCCCAGGCAGTCCGCGCTCTGGTGCGCCCGCCACCCCTTGGCGGAGAACCGATCGTCACCATCCGCAACATGTTCCCGTTGCGCCCGAACGGGATGCTCGGCGATCTGCGGCTCGTCCATCTCGCCTGGGAGGAGAGCGCGATCGCCGCCGATCTGGCGGCGATGATCAATTTCCACGCCGACGGGGTGCTGGCGCCAAGCGCGTACTGCAAGGAACTGATCCGCAGCAGCGGCGTGCGCCTGCCGATCGCGGTCATCGGCCACGGCATCGATCACGAGGGACTGGCGCCGCCGGCGCCGATCGACCGCACGGGGCGCGGGCCGCCCACGCCCGATCATCCGTTTGTCTTTCTGCACATCTCCGCCGGGGTCGATCGCAAGGGCGTCGAGGAACTGGTCGCCGCCTATTCTCTGGCGTTCTCGCGACAAGATCCGGTCATGCTTGTGGTCAAAACCTTTGACAACGAGCAGAACCTGGTCGATCGCTGGGTGAAACGGCTGACCGAGGGGGCGTCGGATGCCCCCGTCATCCAGATCATCAAGGAGGAATTGCACCCGCAGGAGATCGAACTGCTCTACCGGGTGGCCGACGCCGTGGTGCTTCCGACCCGTGGCGAGGGGTTCAATTTCCCCGCTGCGGAGGCGCTGGCGCACGGTCTGCCGCTGATCGTGACGCGGCACAGCGGCCACATGGATTTCTGCACCGACGAGAATTCCCTGCTGGTCGATTGCCGCTACGAAGTCTCGACCAGCTATCTGCGCATTCCCCATTCGGTGTGGGTCCGTCCCGTGCTGCTGCATTTGATCGCGATGATGAAGCGTGCGTACAACGAGGCCCGCACCGCGGGGACGCCGACCCATCGCCGCGCCGCGGCGGCGCCGGGTCAGGTGTCTCATTTGCGTTGGAGCGCGGTGGCTGCGCGGGTCGACGCTTTTGTCGGAGAACTCGGGACAAGGCCGGTGGTGACGCGAAGGCTAAAGCTCGCCTGGATCTCGTCCTACAATGCGCCGGGAGTGATCGCAGCCGCTTCGCGCCATCTCCTTGCGCATTTTGATCGGGAGACGTTTGCCGTCGCGATCCTGGCTGCGGATGAACCGCCGCTCGGCCCGGACCCGGACAATATGCGCCGGGTCTGGCGCCCCTGTGACGGCAATTTCGCCGCGCTGCGTCACTCCCTCTTTTCCGGCGGCTTTGATGCGGCCTTTATCCAGCATGATTTTGCCCGGTTTGACACCGAGGCCGTCGCCGCCCTCCTGGAGAGCCTGCAACAGGCCGGGATCGACACCTATCTCACGCTGCACCGGATGGGAGACGATCCCGCGGCGGACCGCACCGCGCTGCTGCGGCCGTTGGCCGCCGCGCTGCAAGACTGCACCCGGATCTTTGTCCACGCGGTGGACGACATGAACCGGCTGAAGGAATGCGGGGTCGGCGGCAACCTTGTTCTGCTGCCGCCCGGCGTCAACGCCGGGTCGCCGCTTCCCGCAGCGGCGGCGCGCGCCCTCATCGGTCTCGACGGTTCCGGCCCGGTTATCGGCAGTTTTGCCCTCCCGCCCGCGGGTCCGGGCGTCGAGTCTCTGATCGCCGGTTTTGCCCTGCTGTTGCGGCGCCATCCGGCCGCCCTGCTGCTGATCGCGGCGGAGGAGCCGGATGAGGCGCGGGAGCGTTGCCGCGGCCTGATCGATCTTCTGGATCTCGCCGCGCAGGTGCACGTGGTTGCCGCCTGCCCCGATTCCGAGGAAACCACGCTGCTGCTTGCCGCCTGCGATGTTGTCGCCCTCCCCGTTCCGGTGGACGGCGCGGCGGCGCGCGAGGCGCTGACCCTGGCTCTTGCCGCCGGCCGGCCGGTGGCGGTGGCGCCCCTGCCGGTTTTCGCGGACCTGTCCGATCTCGTCTATCGGCTCCCCGGCAGCGGCGCGACAGAGATCGCCGAAGGGATCGGCGCGCTCCTCGCCGACGCGCAGACCCGCACCGCGCTCCTCGCCCGCCAACGCAAGTGGGTTGCCGCCAACAGCTGGGCCGCGCAGGCCGAGCGCCTCGCCAACATCCTGCGGGGATGCTTTGAGGACCGGCACGGCGCCGCGTTGCAGACCCCGGCGCCGCCGGCCGCGATGCCTCTCGGCCGGACGCCGGAGACGGACAGCGGCGCCTTGTCGGCGGCCGATCTGGCGGCCGCCGAGACGCTGCTGCAACGGCGGCCCGAAACCGCGCCCGGACACCCGGGCGAGAGCGTCCCGGACGCGCCCGAGGCGCCGATCACGACGCCGGAATCCCGATCCACCCGCACGGATCGGCGCCCTGCGCACCTGCCCGACCTGCTGCGCGGCCCCTTGCAGAGACGACACGTTCGCTTGGCACGCCGGGCCCGCGAGGCGCAGGATTGGACGCTTGCCGCGCTCCATTACCGGCGGGCGCTCGACGGCCGGCCCGGCCGCCCTGCGCTGTGGGTTCAGTACGGACACGCGCTCAAGGAGTCGGGCCACTTTCCGGCAGCGGAGGGAGCCTACCGCAAAGCCCTGGCGCTCGCCCCCGCGGTCGCCGATACCCACCTGCAACTCGGCCATGTGCTGAAGCTCCAGGGCCAGACCGGCGGCGCCGTCGCGGCCTATCTGGGCGCGCTCGCGATCGATCGGCACTTCGCCCCGGCCCTGGCCGAGCTCGATGCGCTCGGTTGGAGCGCCAACCGGATCGAGCGGGTCCTGTCCCGCGCGCCTGACGATCGCCAATGAGCACCCTTTCGCCGCCGGTCGAGGCGGGCCTCGGCGAAACCGAACCGGCCACGCCCGCCGCGGCGCAGGCTTGGCTGGCCGCGGTGCCGCGCGCGCTCGGCGCGCTGTCCCCGGCGGAACTGGCCGCGATGCTCCTGCGCGTCGAGCGCATCTATGACCGGTTTCCGGAACTCCTCGCCCGCTTCCCGCGCCGCACGCTGCTGCGACAGGTCCGAGCCGTCGCCAAGACCCTGCCGGAAGACACCGCCCTCCCGCTTCTGCTGCTGTGCGCCGCCGCCGAGCCGTCCGATCCGACGGCGCGCGCCAGCCTCTTCGCGCGGGCGGCGCGCTCCCGGGGCGGCGCCTCGTTGCCCGCTCTTCTGCGGCTCTTCCGGCCTTATGCCGCTCCCGGTCGGGCAGAGCTCGGTCCGGCCCTGGCGGCGCTCGATCCCGCTGTCCTCAGCCAGACCGGGACAGGGGTCGGCAGCGCCGAAGAACCGGCGGGCGGCCGCGATCCAGGGCGCCGGCATGAGGTGCTGGCGCTCGCTGCGCGGTTGCGAGCCCGGCTGCGGCC
>JBOHMF010000154.1:0-9244 GCA_050730055.1 Allostellaceae bacterium | reverse complement strand
CTCGCCAATCTGCGGCGCTTTGTCGCGCTGGCGCGGGCGATCGGGGTCGAGCACCTGGCGGTGCTGGCGACCGCGGCCGTGCGTGACGCTGCGGACGGGCGCGCTTTCGCCGCCGAGGTCGAGCGCCAGTGCCGGGTCGCAGTCACGATCATCGACGGCGCCGAGGAGGCGCGCCTGTCGGCGGCCGGGGTGCTCGCCGGCATCCCGCTGGCCGAGGGGTTGGTCGGCGATCTCGGCGGCGGCAGCATCGAGTTGATCGAGGTCGGGGCGCGGACCGGCAGCAGCCGGATCGGCCGCGGCCTCACCCTGCCGCTCGGTCCCCTGCGCCTTGCCGAACTCGGCGAGACGCCGCGGGCGATCGCCGAGACGGTCGAGCGCGCCCTCGCCGGGGTCCCGCTGTTGCGCGGGGCGGCCGGCGGCGGTCTTTATCTGGTCGGCGGCGCCGCGCGCGCGATCGCCCGGCTGCACATGGAGCACAGCGGGTATCCGCTGCATATCATCCACCACTACACGCTGGCGCGCACCGAGGCCGAAGCTTTTTTTGACATCGTCGCGCGGCAATCGAGGAAGTCGCTGTCGCGGATCACCACGATCGCGCCAAAACGGCTCGAAGTGGTGCCGATTGCCGCCCTCATTTTGCGCCGGCTGATCGCGGCGGCAGCGCCAAAACGGGTGGTCTTCTCCGCCTTTGGCCTGCGCGAGGGATACGCCTACGGCCATCTCCCGCACGGCGCCGATCCGCTGATCGAGGCGTGCCGCGCGCTGGCGCGGCGCGAGAGCCGGTTCCGGCCCGACGGCGACCGCCTGCTGCAATGGACCGCGCCGCTGTTTCCGATCCTCGGCGACAGGGCCCGCCGGCTGCACCGCGCCGCCTGCTGGCTCAGCGACATCGCCTGGAGCGAGCATCCCGACTACCGCGCCGAGCAGGCTTTCACCCGCAGCCTGCGCATGCCGTTTGCCGGCGTCACCCATGCCGAGCGTGTCTTTATCGCCTCGGTGCTGCATACCCGCTACGGCGGCGCGGCGGAGGCGCCGATCACCCTGCCGACCCGCCCGCTCATGGACGAGCGCGCGCTCGGCACGGTGCGCACGCTTGGGCTGGCGCTGCGCCTCGCCTACACGCTGTGCGGCGGGACGAGTGCGCTGCTGTCCGAAGTGGCGCTGGAGCGCGAGGGCGAAAGCGTCGTGCTCGAAGTGCCGGCGAGCGGCAGCCTGTTTGTCGGCGAAACCGTGCAGCGCCGCCTCGACGCGGTGGCGCGCGCACTCGGAGCAAACGGGACCATCCGCCGCCGCACCCTCGCCGAGGCCTGACCCTACACCGGTCGCTGGCCATCAGCGGTCGCGCATAGTTCGAAACAGCGCATCGCGTAACTGTTAAGAGACAGGCCTCTTGCCTTGGCCGCAGCTTCCAAACGATCTGCAAGATTCCCGGGAATACGGATTGTTAGTCGTCTCTCCGCTGCACCCGCCTCCGGGAATGGGCCGAAATATTGTTCCAAAAGATGATTAGCAAATTTTTCAAGAAAGATCTGAGCCTCGCTATCTGTCATTGGAAGCAAAGTCTGCTCTTCGCCGGAATGATCTGTGACTACCTTAAAAAATGCGCCATGACGAGTCTGATAGAGGTCCGATCCAGCCTCAGAATATTGGTTCGAGACTGAGGCGACGAGCGCTGCGGTGTCCGTGTTGTAGGTTTTGCCGCCGATAATTCGTTTCAAAGTCAGCCTCCGAAAATCAGATGACGTCATCTAATTTAATCACATGACGTCATCTGTCAAGGCGTCAGATCAATTTTTATCGCGTAGGGCGGAAAAGCCGCTCCGGCGAGAGTCGGGGCGGCGCATTCCGCCACCTTGTGGCGGTGGCGGAATACGCTTCGCTCTTCCGCCCTACGATTCTGGCGTTTGAGCCGACAGTTGCTCCGCTTCCGGCAGCGCAACCAGGCGGATGCGGCTGCCGGCCGCGGTCAAGGCCAACCGGCCGTTCTTCAGAGCGAGCGCGTCCGCGCCAAAGACTGCGCGGCGCCAGCCCGCGAGCGCGGGCACCGGGGCGGCATCGTCGGCGGCGATCATTTCGAGGTCCTCGGCCGAGGCCACCAGCCGCTGCGCAACCTCGTGCTCCTCACAGCGCTCCTTCAGCAGCACGCGCAGAAGCTCGACCAGGGGACCGATGCCGGGCGGGGTTTCGAGCCGCACCGGCGGGGCCGGCGGGTCGGGATCGGCGAGACCGCGCCGCACCGCTTCCAGCATCTCCCCGCCGAGCTTGCCCTCGGCCACCCCTTTCGACAGGCTGCGGGTGCGGGCGAGCGCCTCGATCGTCCGCGGCACCTGGGCGGCAATCTCGATCACCGCTTCGTCGCGCAGGATGCGGCCGCGCGGCAGGTTGCGGTCCTGCGCCGCCTCTTCGCGCCACGCCGCCAGTTCGCGCAGCACCCCGAGAAGACGGCGATCGACCCGCCCGCGCAGGCGGAAGCGGCGCCACATCCCGGCCGGGTCGTTGCGGTAGACGGCGGGATCGGTCAGCGCCGTCATCTCCTCGGAAAACCAGTCCGTCCGGCCGTTCGCCGCCAGTTTTTCCTGCAACCGCTCATAGACCGTGCGCAGATGGACGACATCGGCGAGCGCGTAGCGGACCTGGCGCTCGGAGAGCGGGCGCTGGGTCCAGTCGGTAAAGCGCGAGGACTTGTCGAGGGTGGTGCGGGCGAGCTTGCCGACCAGTGTCTCATAGCTCGCCGCATCGCCAAACCCGCACACCATCGCGGCGATCTGGGTGTCAAACAGGGGCGCCGGGACCGCACCGGTCAGGTTGACAAAGATTTCGACATCCTGGCGCGCGGCATGAAAGACCTTGCGGGTCTCCGGGTCCGCCATCAGCGCAAAGAGCGGTGCGAGATCGATGCCGGGAGCGAGCGCGTCGATCGCCGCCGCCGCCTCGGGACCGGCCACCTGGACGAGACACAGGATCGGCCAATAGGTGCGCTCGCGCACAAACTCGGTATCGACGGCGATAAACGCCGCGCCCTTCTGGAGCGCGCAAAAGCGGGCGAGCGCCGCGCTATCGGTGATGACCGTCATCGCCGCAGGCTATACATCGGAATCGCCGCCCGGCGCAGCCTTTTGCGTGCAAACGCCCGCTTTCTGCGGCCTTTGCGGATTTTCCGCGCCGCCCTCTCGCCTCGCCGCCCATTTCTGGATTAGGATTGCGGCGCGCTGTCGCAGTCGGAGGAAAAAGCATGACCCGCGCCTACAACATCGTCGATGCGGACGGCCACATCCTCGAACCGCTCGATCTCTGGGACAAGTACATGGACCCGAAATTCCGCGATCGGGCGCCGCGCGTCGTTGCGGGCGAGAACGGCAAGGAGCGGCTCGTCATCGAGGAACACACGGTCGGCAACGGCCAACTCGGCATCGGCCGGATCGGCGCGATCGGCGCCCGCCAGGGCATCGTCGCGGGTGACACGATGGCCTACCAGGAAGGCCGGCCCGGCGGGTTTGACCCGCACAAGCGCATTCCCGACATGGATGCCGACGGGATCGACGCCGCCTTTCTCTACCCGAGCCTTGGCCTCTTTGCCGGCGCGATCCATGATCCGGCGCTCGCCGCCGCGACCTGCCGCGCCTACAACCGCTGGCTCGCCGACTATTGCAAGCCCTATCCCGACCGCCTGTTCGGGGTCGCCATGCTGCCGATGCAGTCGGTCGAACTGGCGATCGAAGAGATGCGCTTTGCCCGCAAGGAGCTCGGCTTCAAGGGCGGGTTTCTGCGGCCAAACCCCTATCACGACAACAACATGATGCACCACCCGATGTACGAGCCGTTCTGGACCGCGGCCGAGGACCTCGACTTCTCGGTCGGGTTTCACGAAGGGGCCTCGAGCGGGATGCCGACGGTCGGGATCGACCGCTTTGAGGGACGCGGGGCGCGCCACATCATCAGCCACACGATGGAGATGATGCTGGCGGCGATGGCGGTGATCTGGGGCGGTATCGCCGAGCGGCACCCGAAGATCCGCATCGGATTTCTGGAGTCGGGCGGGGGCTGGATCGCGCCGTGGCTGGATCGCATGGACCGCCACTTTGACGACCAGGGCTTTAACGATTCCGGTCTGACGATGCGCCCCTCTGAACTCTTTCAGCGCAATTGCTGGATCTCGTTTGAGCCGGTCGAGGGCAGTATCAAGGTGCTGGCTGACTATATCGGCCCGCACAAGATCCTGTGGGCGACCGATTATCCGCACCCCGACGGGTTCTTCCCGGGGGCGCCGCAGATGATGCTGGAGCGGCTTGAAGGCACCTCGGCCAAGACCAAGCATCAGGTCATGGCCGGCGGCGCGCTGGGCTTCTACGGCCTCAACTAAAAAGAGCCGCAGAACCGGCTGTGGGCGGACCCGCAGCCGGTTCTTCTCCGATTGCGCTCATCGCGGCGCGAGGCTGGCGAGGTGCTGCGGGTCGAGCAGCGGCCAGTTTGCGCCGGCCGGCGCGAGATCGGCGCTGCTCAGCACCCGGTCGCGATAGCGCTCGACCTCGATCGGCACCTGACCGGCCGGACGCCCGCCGGCGATCCACGCATCGAGATGGGCGGGTCCCCAGTTGTAGGCCATGACCGCATCGGCCCAGTTGCCGTAGCGGCGAAAGAGACGCGCCAGATAGGCCCGGCCCAGGACCCGGTTTTCCGCAATGTCAAAGCGGTCGCCGCCGCCGACATCGAGCGCGGCGGCGCGCGAGACCTGCATCGGTCCCTGCGGGCCGGCGGGATCGGCGCGCCACATGCCGGGATCGGCGCCGTGGCTCGACTCGGCGCCGTCGACGGCAAAGGCGACACGGTCGAGATCGGCCGCGTCGGCCGGCGCATAGAGGCCAAAGCCAGCCCCGTACCCCGAGCCAAAATCGGCCGCAAGCGCCGGCCCGCGGATCACCGTCACCGGCATTTCCCGGGGATCGGCAAAGCTGATCTTCTCGGTCCGGGGCCCGTTCGCATCGCCCTCGGCCGGCGCTTTGACAACGCCTTCTCCGCGCAGGACCCTGACCGGCTTTGCGTTCGGGTCCGCAAAGGTCACGGTCTCGGCCGTCGCGGCCTTTGTGGGTTGCGGCGCCGCGGCCGGCGCGGTCCAGCCGCCGCCGCGCACGACCTTGACCGGCACCCAGCCGGCATGGCCAAAGCGAACGGTCTCGGCGCTTTGCGGATGGGCGGCGAGATAGGCGGCGACGACTACCGCCACGCGGCGCGGCGGCTTTGCGGCGTGCCGGGCGGCGGCGGGGCCGGCAGCGGCGATGCACAGAGCGGCCAATGCAATCGCCCGGACGGCGGGGCCGCATTTCAAATATCTGCTATTTTTGATTGATGCTTTTGATCTCGCTCTCACTCTCTGATTGATGCACGGAACGCCCCGCCCGGCAAGCCGCAGCCGCGGCCGGTCGCCTTTGCCCGGTTTTGCCGCGGCCGCTCTCGACGATCGCCCGGTGGTCCGCTAGTATCGCCGCCGCCGAGGCGAGGTTCGCGACAGAATCGAGGGAAACGCCATGACAAAAGTGCTGGTTCTGCACGGCGCCGGAATGAACATGCGGGGCAAGGTCCAGACCGAGATTTTTGGCAAGATGACCCTGCCCGAATATGACGAGCGCATCCGCGGCTATGCCGCCGAACTCGGGCTTGAGGTCGAGATCTTTCACTCAAACCTCGAAGGCGAGGTGATCAACCGGCTCTATGAAGCCAATGAGCGCGGCGTCGATGCCGCGATTTTCAATCCGGCGGGGTATTCGTCCGGCTACCCGGCGCTCAACGCGGCGATTGCGCAGGTGCGCTTTCCGGTGATCGAGGTCCACATCTCAAACCCGGCGCGGCGCGGTGGCACCTCGGAGATCGCGCGGGTCAGCCAGGGCACCGTCACCGGTTTTGGCATCTCCGGCTACTCGCTCGCCCTGCGCGGGATCAAGGACCTGCTGGCGGCAAAATAGCGGGTCGTCAGCCCCCCGCGCCTTGTGGGAGAGGGTTGGGTGAGGACCTTCGCGCTGAAAGGAGAAGAACAATGATCCGGGCCGCAATCGTCGGCATCGGCTGGTGGGGGCGGATGCTGGTCACTGCGGTGCAGGGCAAGAGCGCTGCGATCCGTTTCACCGCCGGCCATACCCGCACGCGCGCCGCCGCCGAGGGCTTTTGCGCCGAGCACGGCATCGCGCTCGCCGACAATCTCGATGCCCTCCTCGCCGACCCGGCGGTCGATGCCGTCGTCTTTGCGACACCGCACAGCCAGCACGGACCCCAGGTCGAGCGCGCCGCCGCCGCGGGAAAGCCGGTCTTTATGGAAAAACCGTTCACCCTCGATGTCGCCAGCGCCGAGCGCGCGCTGGCGGCGGCGGCGCGCGCCGGGGTCGTGCTCGGGGTCGCCTACCCGCGCCGCTTTCACCCCTCGGTCGCCGAGTTGAAGGCGCGCATCGCCGACGGGCGGCTCGGCGTCCTGAGCCATTGCCAGAGCGAGCAGACCAGCCCCGCCGGCCTCGCGATGCGCGCCGACTATTGGCGCTCCGACCCCTCGGAGGCGCCGGCCGGAGCGATGACCGCGACCGGCGTGCACAATGTCGATCTTCTGATCCACCTGTTCGGGCGGATCGAGGAGGTCTACTGCACCAGTCTGCGCCGCGTCATGGCGCGGCTCGAAGATACGACGACCGTGCTGTTCGGTCTCGCCAACGGCATGTCGGCGACCCTCTACTGCTCGCTTGTCACCGCAGTCAGCTACCGCTTTGCGGTGTTTGGAACCCGGGGTTGTGCCGAACTCCTGACCCCGGAGTTTCAGTTCCGCTTTTCGCCCGCCCCTGAAGGACCGCGCACCGGGCGCCCTGTCACCGCCATCCCCGAGATCATCGAGCACAAGGGCTTCAACGCGCTCGCGGCCGAACTCGAAACCTTTGCCGCGGCGGTCCGCGGCGAACGGGCCTATCCGATCACGCCCGAGGACATCCTGCATGGCGTCGCCGTGTTTGAGGCGATCGTGCGCTCGGCCGAGCGTCATCAACCGATCCGGGTTGCGCAGACATAGGTTCCCGGGCGGTCGCCGGGATGGGTCGCATCGCGCGTCCATTTCCGAAAGGCGATACGCTCCCGGGCTTTCCTGATGCTCAGAAAGTCAGGGCGAAAACGCCGCGCCCGGGCGGTGGACGGCGGAGCCGGTGGAAAACGGCGGATGGCCGGATCATCGAGCGCGACCATTTGCACGACACAGTCGAGGTCTATGATCCCTCCGGCCGAAGACATCTCGGCGAGTTCGATCCCTGGGACGGCGCCGGGTCGAACCATCCGATCCGCGGCGCTCTGTGGAGCCCTGAAAATGATCTATCGCGTTGTCACCTATGATTGCACATCCGAACGGATGCGGGGCAGCCTCATCATTCCCCCGAGCGTCCTGTCGAAGGTGAAAAGGATAGCCGGCTTCAAGTCGCAGGACGACGGGCTAGGGGAATATTCGCTGGACGAGGATCAGACGCAGCGGATTGCAAAAGTCCTCGGATTCAGGCCGGACACGGAAAAATTCTACTACTACATGGAACCCTATGACCCGCCGGAGGACAGCGGGTTCCAGGAGCCGACGAGCACTGCCCGTTAGTCACGTTTTAGGCACATTCCATCCTCCTCAAACGAGCGCGGCACCGGCCTCGGCGGCGAAAGCGAGTTCGGGTGATGATCGGCCGAGCGGTTTTGCCGCCTCCGACAACGCGCAGGGCAGAAACTGCCCGCTGCCGCGCGGGGCATTGAGCTTGCCCTCCTCCACGACGACCCGGCCGCGGCTCAGCACCGTGACCGGCCATCCCGTCAGGTGCCGGCCTTCATAGGGCGTGTAGCCGGTATTGTCGTGCAAATTCGCCGCCGAGATTACGGTCTCACGGAGCGGGTCCCAGATCGCGATATCGGCGTCGCTGCCGACCGCGATCGTCCCCTTTCGTGGATAGAGACCGTAGAGCTTGGCGTGATTGGTGGCGGTCAGCGCGACAAACCGGTTGAGATCAATCCGACCGGTCCTGACGCCCTCGGAGAACAGCAGCGGCAGGCGCAACTCGATGCCGGGCAGACCGTTGGCGATCTCCCGGAACGTCGTCTGGTCGCCCTTTGGCAGCTTGCCGGAGGCGTCAAAGCGGTAGGGCGCATGATCGGAGGAAAACACCTGGAAGGTGCCGTTCTGGAGACCGGTCCAGACCGCTTCCTGCGCGGCGTGGTCGCGCGGCGGCGGGCTGCAACAGAACTTGGCGCCTTCGAGACCGGGCTTGGCGAGATCGTCGGCGGTCAGAAACAGGTATTGCGGGCAGGTCTCGCCGTAGATTTTGAGACCCTGGGTCTGCGCGTTGCGGATGACGGCGATCGCCTCGGCGGCCGAGACGTGGACGATCAGCAATGGCACATCGAGAAGCTGCGACAGCGCGACGGCGCGGTTTGTCGCCTCGCCCTCAGCGAGGCGCGCGTGGCTCGTCGCGTGGTGGCGCGGGGCGATGAGACCGCGCATCACGAGCCGCGCGGCGAGCCAGCGGATCATGTCGTGGTTCTCGGCATGGACCATGACGAGCGCGCCCTCGCGCCGCGCCACGGCCAGGATGTCGAGCATCTGGTGATCGTCGAGCTTCAAGAGATCGTAGGTCATATAGACCTTGAACGAGGTGTAGCCGTCCTGGATCAGGGCCGGCAACTCCTGGCCCAGGATCTGTTCGGAGGGATCGGTGATGATCAGGTGAAAGGCATAGTCGATGACCGCCTTTGGCGCCGCGGCCTCGTGGTATTCGGCGACGACCTGGCGCAGGGACTGGCCGCGGTGCTGGGCGGCAAAGGGAATGACCGTCGTTGTCCCGCCAAAGGCGGCGGCCACCGTGCCGCTGGTGAAATCATCGGCGCACACGACCCCGGCCGAGGAGCGCTGCTCGATATGACAATGGCTGTCGATGCCGCCGGGCAGCACCAGCATTCCCGTGGCGTCGATCTCGCGGGCGCCGGCGCCGAGCCTCCTGCCCAGGGTCGCGATGACACCGTCCTTGATGCCGATATCGCATTCCGTCGTATCGGCGGCGGTCGCCACCGTGCCGTTGCGGATCACCAGATCGTATTCGCTCATGCTTCTGCCCTCGTTGTGATCGACGACGCTGTCTTTACTTTATCGGCGCCCGCCCGCGCGCTAGGGCCTGTTATGACTTGAGATCTATATCCATATTGTGGGGATGACGGAGAAAGATGCAAATCGGGTTTTCACGGATGAGACATGGGC
>JBOHMF010000153.1:0-9252 GCA_050730055.1 Allostellaceae bacterium | reverse complement strand
GCGTCCACCTGAACGCGCGGCCGTGCGCGAGCGTGTAGGCCTCCCCTGCCGCGGCGACGACGGTGCCGTCGGGCAATTCGTCCGCGCCGCCCGGCAAGGCATGCAACCGCTTGCGGCCCCGATCGAGCCGCTCCGCATTGAGGACCGCATCGATTTCCGGGGCCAGAGGCACCTTGCCCGCCCGGCTTCTGGCCCACGCGGCACGAAAGGCCTCGGCCGCCAGGCGCCGGCAGAAGAAACACGGCCGGTGCCCGGCCGCGAGCGCAACCGCCTCGTCGAGAAAGAACAGTTCCGTCCAGCTGCGGCGCCCCATCACGGCGCGCCGGCGGCCCTGGAATTCGCACACACAGACGAGCCAGGCCTTGCTCACCCAGCGTCGCTTCAGCAGCGTGCGGGTCGCGGGGTCATGGATGATCCCGCGGTTGCCGGTGAACAGGCCTCGTTGCGGTATCGCGACGATGTCGCCAAACGGCGTCACCCGGTTTTGCAGAGGCATTGGAATGGGTCTCCATGGTGTCGGCGGGGCGCGGCCGATCGGCGGGCTTGTCGCGCCTCCGTTTGGCGGGTGCGCAGAAAGCGCCGTGGGTCCTGTTCGATAGAGGTGCGGCGCGCCGGCGGGGTTTGTGCCAACGCGCAGAATTTGGTTCGATCGGGCGCCATGCCAAACCCGCTCCCGCCCGCTCTGCCTCGGACGATCATCCGCAACGCCGCCTGGATCGTCGCCTGGATCGTCGCCTGGATCGTCGCTTGGGACGAGGCGGTCCGCCCCCTGTTTTGACCGTTTGCCGCACACGCGGTATGCGGTTGGCCGTTGCTCAAGACGACGGAAGCGGCGATCCTGGCCGCGCAGCACCCCGACGCCGGGGACGGCGATTGACCGAGGCGCGCAGCCGGGAGGAGCGAACGATGACGCCGGAAGAGATGGCACACGCACTCGCAGGCAGCGGTCGCGCAAGCCTTCCCTACGCCGACCCTTCCAACCCGGACCGGCCGCTGGTGCTGGAATGCTACAGGCCCGCAACCCACGCACCCGACAAGCCGGTCGTGATCGTGCAGCACGGTCAAAGCCGCAATGGCCGCGACTATTGCGACGCCTGGATCCCGGTTGCGGACCTGACCGGGTTCCTGGTCATCGCCATAACCTTTCCCAAATCGGCGTGGCCGGACGCGCTTCAGTACAACAACGGCTACGTGCGCGCGGAAGACGGCGCGGTTCGTCCACGAGAATCCTGGTCGCTGGCGATTCCGGGCCGCGTCTTTGGGTTGTTGCGCGTGTCGGGGCTGACGGCGCGGCCCAAGACCTTTCTCTGGGGGCATTCCGCCGGGGGACAATTTGTCCATCGCCTGCTGGCGACGCAACCGCACGACATTTTCGAGGCGGTCGGCGCCGCCAATTCCGGCTGGTACACCCTGCCGACGCTGGATCGGGACTACCCGGAAGGGCTGGGCGGGATCGGCCAGGCGCAGGACGATCTTGCGCGGCTGCTCGCCTATCCACTCGTCATCTTTTCCGGGGACCGGGATATCGATACGGAAGCGGAGAACCTGCCCCGCCACGCTGCGGCGCTGGCGCAGGGGCCGCACCGCTTTGCCCGCTCGCAATCGTTTCTGGATTATGGACAGGCGGCGGCGGCAAGGCTCGGCCGGCCGTGCAACTGGCGCCGCGTCGTCGTGCCCGGTGTCGGGCACGAGGGCATGCGCATGTCGGACTTCGCCGCACGCACCTGGTTCAACTCGCCTGCCTGAAGGGTGCGCTTTGCTTGCGGTGCGGTGAAAGTCCGAAAACGGCGGCCGGCGGCCGGCGCTCTAAAGATTCGGTGGTGCGGTAAAGCCGCCGAACTCGCGCTCGATCATGCCGGCGAGGGCGATCGTCGTGCGATCCTGGAGAAAGCCGCCAATCACCTGCGCGCCAATCGGCAGCCCTTCCAGACTCTTGCCGATCGGCAAGGTCGTCGCCGGCAATCCGTTCAGGATCGCGATTGTCGCCCATACGATCTGGTCGCCGTAGGGCACCGCCCTGCCGTCGATGTCGAGTGTGCGGTCGTCCATCGGCGAGTGGTCGTGCGGAAACGCCGGGGTCGGCGTCGCCGGGCAGAGGATCGCGTCGATGTCGCCAAACAGGGCGCGCCAGCACCCGGTCACGGCGAAGCGCTGGCGCATTGCCCACACCCAGTCGGTGTGGCTCATCGCAAAGCCGCGCAGGCGGCTGGCCTGCAGGGTGTCGTCGTCCGCCGCAAGGGCGGCGGCGCGCGCCGCAAAGCCGGCGCGCCGCTCGGGCGTCACATCGGCGCCAAAAAACGCGACCAGCAGCTTCAGGTAGAGCCGCGTGGTGTCGGCCAGATCGGGCTGGCGCGGCGCACTGCGCAGGATGGTGCAACCGAGCCTCGTGAGATGCTCGGCAAGGTCGTTGACCGCGCTGGCGACGCTGTGCGCCGTCGGGCACAGCGGATGCGCGTCGATGACCAGGATGCGGAAATCCGCCAGCCGGTCGTGCCGCGGCGCCGGCAGGGTGAGCCGATAGCCGACGCCCTCGGCCTCCTCATCGGGGCCGGCCAGCACATTGAGTTCGAGGGCGAGATCGGCGGCGCTGCGCGCCATCGGCCCGACAACCGCCAGATCGCCCCGGGTCGGATAAGCCGGTGTCTGCGGCGGCCCGGCGCCGCGCTGGGGCACAAGGTCGAGGCTTGGCTTGTGCGAGAAGACACCGCAGAAATGCGCCGGACAGCGCAGCGAGCCGCCGATGTCGGAGCCGACTTCCAGCGGCACCATGCCGGCGGCCAGAGCCGCCGCGCCGCCGCCCGACGAGCCGCCGGGGCTGCGTCCAAGGTCCCACGGGTTGTTGGTCGTCCCGTAAACCTTGTTGTCACTCTGCCAGTCGACCAGGCCGGTCGGTACGTTTGTCTTGCCGAGGATGACGGCGCCGGCGGCTTTCAGCCGCGCCACCGCCAGCGCATCGCCATCCGGGCGCCAGTCGCGGAATTGCCCGTGACCCCAACTCGTCGGCAGGCCGGCGATGTTGAACTGCTCCTTGACGGTCATCGGGATGCCGAGCAGCGGCCGGTGTTCGCCGCGGGCGAGCGCCGCGTCGGCGTTGGCCGCGGCCGCCCGCGCGCGCTCGAAATCGCGAACGATAACGGCGTTGATCTTCGGATCAAGCGCTTCGATGCGGGTGATGGCGGCATCGCACAACTCGCGGGCGGAGATCTCGCGCGCCGCAAGCATCCGGCCGAGTTCCCCGGCAGTTTGGTAGGTTGGCATGGCATCTCCCGATCAGCCGCGCCAGACTACCGGCCGGAAGGGCAGAATTGCAAAGCCGATTGCCGGCGGCCGCCTGCCCTGCGCGCAGCGATGGAGCCGAGCGATCGCCTGCCGGATCGGACCGCACGCGCTGCACCAAACAAAGGCCGCACAGATTTCCGGGAAGACCGGCAACCTGCGGGCCGTGCCGCTGCTGCCCGGCCACACAAAGCCGGAGAGCACCGTTCGTGATCACGGGATCGAGAGGGATGACGCCCTCGCCATGTCCGAGCGAGTCAAGTTATAGAGGCGGCACGAGCGACGCGATCCTGGTGCACCCCGTGGTGCGCCCCGGAGCCGCGGCGCGCCCTCAGCCGTTGCGCTGCATCGCGCGCTGTCTCACCATCGGCGCAGGACCATGAACGCAGTCGAAGATCCCGGAACCGAATTGACATCTACCGAGTTGCGGAACCTGCGCCGGCTTGCCGGCTTCATGGTGCCCGCAAGCGCCGAATACGGCGTGCCGGGCGCGGAGGATGAGACGATCTTCACGGACATCGTCCGCTCCCTCGGGCGTGACAGAGACGCCGTGCGCACAGCGCTGGCCATGCTGCGCGAGATCGCCGGCGGCGACTTGGCCGGCCTCGACGAGGCCAGGGCCGCGGCCGCGGCGATGACGCTGCTCGGCCGCAAAGGCCCGGCGGTGACGACGCTCGGGCGCGCCGTGCTGCAATGCTATTACCGCGACGATCGCGTGATGCGCGCGCTCGGGCTCGAACCGCGGCCGCCCTATCCGCAAGGCCGCGTGCTGGAACCGGGCGATTGGTCCCTCCTGGACGTGGTGCGCGGCCGGCCGAGACTCTGGCGCGACATCGACGGCACGGGACAGTGAACATGGCCTCGGAAGCAAATCCCGACACTGCCCGACCGAGCGGCGAGATCGTCGATGTCCTGATCATCGGCGCCGGCGCCTCCGGCGCGGCGGTCGCCTGGAGCCTCGCCGAAACGCGCATGAAAATCCTGTGCCTCGAACAGGGCGACTGGATCAAGCCCGCCGACTTCCCGAGCAACGGCCGCGACTGGGAGGCGCGCCGCTACGCCGATTTCGACATCAGCCCCAACCGCCGGGTGCGGGATACGGACTACCCGATCAACGACGACGACTCGCCGATGAAGATCGCCAATTTCAACGGCGTCGGCGGCGGCACGATCCTCTTCACGGCGCACTATCCGCGCCTGCATCCCTCCGACTTCAACGTACGGACGCTGGACGGGGTGGCGGACGACTGGCCGATCGACTACTGGACGCTCGAACCCTATTTCGCCGAGAACGATCGCATGACCGGTGTCGCCGGCCTCGCGGGCGATCCTGCCTACCCGCCGCATCAGCCCACCATGCCGCCGGTGCCGTTGGGGAAAACCGGCACACGCTACGCGCGGGCGATGAACGCGCTCGGCTGGCACTGGTGGCCGTCCGACATCGCCGTGGCCACGACCGAGTATGAGGGGCGCGCCAGGTGCATCAATCTCGGCCATTGCACGCCGGGGTGCGCCCAGGGCGCGAAGGCGAGCGCCGACATCACCTACTGGCCGCACGCGCTGCGTGCCCGGGTGGAGTTGCGCACGCGCTGCCGGGTGCGGGAGATCGTGACCAACGAACACGGCAGGGCGTCCGGCGTCGTCTATTACGATCCTCAAGGGGTGGAGCGGTTCCAGCCGGCCGAGATGGTGATCCTGGCGGCGAACGGCATCGGCACGCCGCGGCTGCTGTTGCATTCGGCCTCGGCCCGCTGTCCCGCCGGCCTTGCCAATTCCTCCGGTCTCGTGGGCAGAAACCTGATGCTGCACCCCTGGCCGGTGGTGGTCGGCTATGTGGGCGAGGAGATGGACGGCGATCGCGGGCCGCAGACCGTGATGTGGAGCAAGGAGTTCTACGAGACCGACCGCTCGCGCGGCTTTGTGCGCGGCTATACGCTGCAGTTCGCTCGCGGCACCGGCCCGGTGAGCGAGGCGATCACCAGCATGACCGCCGGCCGCCTGCCGTGGGGCAAGGATCATCACCGCATCTATCGCACGCTCTTCTACCGCCGCCTGCTGATCGGCGTCGCCTGCGAGGACCTGCCGGAGGAGCACAACCGCGTCACCTTGGACCCGGTGCTGAAGGACAGCCACGGCATTCCGGCGCCGCGGATCGGCTATGCGATCAGCGAAAACACCCGCCGCATGATGGAGCACGGCATCGCCCGCGCGTCGGAGATCCTGGCGATGGCCGGGGCGAAAAACATCTCCTGCTCCCGCACCGTGCTGAACAGCCCGGGCCACCTCCTGGGCACCGCGCGCATGGGCCGCGACCCCGAGCGTTCGGTGGTGAATGCGTGGGGGCGCTGCCACGACGTGAAGAACCTCTTCATCGTCGATGGCAGCATTTGGGTCACCTCGGGCGGTGTGAACCCGACCTCGACCATCCAGGCTCTGGCGCTCCATATCGCCGACAGTATCAAGAAGCGCCTGGCGACGCTGTTCGACTGAACCGGGGCCTGGAGGATCTCATACCAACCTGAAAAAACATCAACCCTCCCGTGCCCGGCCCACGGGTCCGCGCGGAGCGCGGCCCGAGGACAAGCCTTGTGCCGGGCATCCACGTCTTTTTTCAAGCAAAGTCAAAGACGTGGATGGCCGGGCCAACCCGCGGGCCAACCGCCGGGTCAAGCCCGATGGCTAAAGGCCCACCGCGGGCTAAAGGCCCACCGGCCAAGGGGTCATTGCTGGTGGTGATTGGTATTACAGGGCTTTATTAAACGGCTCACGGAAGACGAGATGCGGAAACACCTGTTCGGCATTGAGGCCATCCCGACGGATCAGCAGGTCCTCTACCGCTTCCGTCACTCCCAGACATGTCGCCAGGAGCGGATCGTCAAATACCCAATAACCGCCGGGGACCATGTAGGGTTTTGTCGAGTCATAGGCGGACTGGATTGCGCTCCGGATGTCACAATCGATGTGGCACAAGGAAACCTTATGGATCTTCCTGAGAGCAGGCGCGGCGGTTTCTTCAAATAACCCTTGAATATACGTCAAGTTGTTTAAACCAATCTGGGCGGCATATTGTCGAAGCTCGCCCAGATCGACCCCCTCGAAATCTCCCGGATTGTGATAGTCAACAGCCTTGTCGGTGGCCGGCATGCCGGCAAACGTATCAAATGCCAGAACCTGCGCGTTCGGCAGAAATTTCTGAGCGTCTGTCCGGAAAGCATGAACGTGCAATCAATGGGAATTAAATATATAATTCCCTTACCTTTCCGTTCTTCACATAGTCCGCTGCCGCGCAGCGCTTGCAGATAATCTCCGGCATGACCCGTCCCCGTTGCGGTGAACCACCCCAGATTATCCCAATCTATCCTATGTTACCACTCTCGGAAAATCTAGTATCCGTTAGGCATGTGATTAACATTAATAATATAATCATTATTGATCATTTGATATTCATCCCGGCAGCCGTGCGCCGAGGGGGTGTACCGCCAGCTGGATGCAGGAGTGAATTGTCATCCTCCTCTCTATCCCACGACCGGCCGCGCAGAGGCGGGACGCCGCGATCATAGACGCGGCGGCGTTTTTACGTTTTTCGCCGAGCGCTACCGTGACGACGGATAAGCCGGATCCCCCTCCATGGAAAAAGAGATGGGGCCATCCATCCGCTAATATGAAGAGACCCTCGTCCAACTGACCCAATTTTACCGAAATTTGATCGGGATGCAATTGGAACATGCCTCTTCCGGCTGTCACCATGAGGATTGGATGGCCGAGTTCTTTGGCGGCTGGAGAGCCTGGGATCGCCGAGCGTGAGGCCGGTTGTTGCCTCGTTCGCGCAGCCGTTCTTGCGTGTGTCCGGGATGATCTCATGCCCGACCGCCCCTTGCCAGGGCGACCGGTGCCCGTCATTTTCCGGATTGCCCGCGATTGCAAGGCCGATCACACTGCTGCGGCAATTGGGAAACGGCACGCAGCTGGTCATTATATGCTTCCGTGCGCCCACACGGAGGCTGACGGCTCGGCTCCATAGAAAGGAGACCCCATTCATGACGATCGATGTCGCGACCGGCATTGTCCGCATTCTCAAAGAGGAGGGTGTGGGTTGGGTTTCGACCTTCCCGGTCTGCCGGGTGAACAACGCGCTCGGCCGGGAAGGGGTGCCGATGCTGATGATGCGCGACGACCGCTACGCCGTCGCGGTCGCCGACGCGTTCTCGCGCATCACCGCGGGCTCACGGATCGGGGTGTGCACCTTCCAGGGGGGCGTCAATGCCGCCGGGATGCAGTACGCCTACGCCGGGATGGCGCAGGCCTATGAGGATGGCTCGCCCGTTCTGTGCATCACCGATGGCGTGCCGGCCGGCAGTTCGGGCAACAGCCAGTACGATGTCGCAGCGGCCATGAAGACCGTGTCAAAGTGGTTCGGCTATCTCGACAGGCCCGAGCGCACGCCCGAGCTGATGCGCCGCGCCTTCACCATGCTGCGCAGCGGCAGACCGGGCCCCGTGATCCTGGCTATTCCCAATGCCACGGCCACCTACGACGAGACCGCCGACCCCTACCGCCCCGTCAAGGGCTGGAAATCGGCACCGGACCCGGCGGATGTGCGCGCGGCCGTCGACCAGCTCCTGGGAGCCCGCAACCCGCTGATCTACGCCGGCGAGGGGGTCATCTACGCGGGCGCCTCGGAAGACCTGAAAGCGCTGGCGGAGCTCGTGAATGTGCCGGTGATCACGACTCTCAAGGCCAAAGGGGCGTTCCCGGAGAACCATCCGCTGTTTGTCGGCGTGCGCGGCGATCAGGTGGCACACTACCTGAACAAAAGCGACCTCATCCTCGCCATCGGATCGAGCCTGTCGCCCGGCCGCTTCAGCCACGCCATTCCTGATGCGGCGAAGAAGACCATCATCCACTGCACCATCGACGAACTGCACATCAACAAGATGTATCCCACGGCGCACGCGGTGATCGGCGATGCGCGCCTCAGCTTGCAGGCGCTCCGCCAGGAAGTGTCCGAGCGCACGTCCGGCGCCGGACGGACGGCGGGCAATGTGGCGGCGGAAGTGCGGGCGGCACGCGACGAGGCGCTCGCCCGATACCGGCAGGTCATGAACTCAGACGAGAAGCCGATCAACCCCTATCGGGTGTATGGCGATCTGATGGAGGTGCTGGATCTGCGCAATTCGTTTGTGACGCACGAAAGCGGCAACACGCGCGACCAATTGAGCACCGTCTTTGACACGCTGATCCCGCGCGGCTTTCTCGGCTGGGGCAATGTCTCGACGCTTGGCTTCAGCCTCGCTGCCGCGATTGCCGCCAAAAAGGCGTTTCCGGAGAGGACATCGGTGGCCGTGACCGGCGAGGCGGGTCTTGGCTACATGCTCGGCAACCTTGAGGTTCTGCTGCGCGAAAAACTCGGGATCACGGTCGTGCACATCAGCAATGGCGGCTTTGCCGGCTATGGCCCCGGCTTCTGGGGGCCGGGACACGATCCTTTCACGCACCGGGTTCTGGGACCCGACGAGGTGGATATGGCGAAGGTGATCGGCGCTCTCGGCTTTCACACCGAGCGGGTGAGCGAACCGGCCGAAATCATCCCGGCCCTGCGGCGGGCGCTCGACGTCAATGCGTCAGGCCGCCCGGCCTACATCGAGTTCATCTGTTGCCAGTACCCCGTCTACGGCCGGTGGGTCGGACCGGGGGAATGACAGGCATTTGCCTCCCCGCACTCGTCATGGCCGGGTTTGTCCCGGCCATCCACGCGATACCGCGCAGGCCGTGCCGGTTTCCGTGGATGCCCGGATCAAGTCCGGGCATGACGAAATTGTGGACGCGCGTACCATCCGAATGATTCAGTGCACTAGGGCCTGTTGACATTCATCGAAGAGCGATTGCCGCTCCGGCAAGATGGATCATGGCAGCAAAGCTTTTGTCGGTTTTGTCGTAGCGCGTGGCAATCCGGCGGAAGGCCTTGAGTTTGCAAAA
>JBOHMF010000152.1:0-9271 GCA_050730055.1 Allostellaceae bacterium | reverse complement strand
CCCGATCACGGCAAGGGGGGCAGATGCCCCCCTTGCTTTTCCGATTGGCCGCGCTCGGCCGGCCGCCGCTCAGCCGTTGGAGACCGGCTTGCGTCTTTTGGCAAAACGCTCCAGTTCGTCGAGCAGATCGCGGAGCGCCTGATCGGCCTGATAGGCCATCTTGGCAAAGGCGCGCAGAAAGCTGTCGGTGCGCGGCAACTGGAACAGGGTCTCGTCGCCCTCCTCGGGATCGGCCGCACTGACCAGCACCACATTATCAAAAGGCTGGATGATCAGTTCGCCAAGCGGTTTTCCGCCACCGGTCACATATTCGACGACGCGGCAGCGTTTGGGTCCCGTCTCCTGCACAATCGTCATCCGATAGGTCGCCCGGCTTGTCGCCGCCTCGATCAGGGCGCGCGCAAACGGCCGCAAAAAGGTCTCGTCAAAGCCGAGGATGGCCACCGGCCGGTCATCACTGACCGAGGAGCGGATTTCCAGCGTGGCCCAGAGCGTGGCGCGACTCTGGAAGTAATCGGCCGAGGCCAGATCGAGATTGATCGAATCGATCGGCATCGCCGGCGAGATCGAGCGCGCCGAGAGAAACGCGAAGCACGCCGGTTCCCGCTTGAGCGAGATGTTTGTGGTGGCTTCGAGATTCCGGTCGGTGATCGCAGGGGTGCCGGTCATTGCGGAAACCTGTTTGCGCAGGAGGTGCCTTGAAAGCCGAACGCGGTGCCGAGGGCGTCCGAACCGACAATGTGCCTTTCCGTAACAATAGATAAACGCGCTGTAACAGTCTTGTCAAAGCGCTTCCGGGTCGCACCCCACCCCTGCGGCTGATGGCCGCGTGCGGCGGGTGCGATTTTTGCTTAACACCGCGCGGGCACCGGTTTGCTCGGAAGGTGCGGGCGAGCGGCGGCGACATTTTTGCGATCAGAGGGTCGGTGCGGCAAGATACAGGGCGGTTGTGCCGGGCCGCTATGCGTTTGCAGCGTGTTCGATCGCCTCCTCTGCGGCGAGCCATTCGCCTTCCGCCACGGCCAGCCGCTGCGCCAGTTCGGCCCGCCTTTTGAGCGCTTGCGACAGCGCCGATCCGTCGCCAAACCGGCCCGGCTTGGCGAGCGTGCGGTCAAGAGCCTTCTGCTCGTGCAGGAGTCGCGCGATCGCTTCCTCGGCCTGTCGCGCCCTCTGCCGCAGCGGTTCGAGATCGCGCCGGCGCAACGCCGCCTGACGGCGCAGCGCGCGGCGACCCCCCGGATCTTCGGGCCGCCGGTCTGGCTCCGGCTCGCCGGTTTCGAGCGTGCGGCGATAATCCGACAGATCGCCTTCAAACGGGCGCACGGTTCCCGCAGCGACGAGCCACAGCCGATCGGCGACCAGCTCGACCAGATGCCAGTCGTGGGTCACCAGCACCACCGCGCCGGGGAAGGCGTTGAGGGCCGCGACCAGCGCCTCGCGGGTCTCGATGTCGAGATGATTGGTCGGTTCGTCGAGGATCAGGAGGGCCGGCGCCGCGTGCGTCGCCAGCGCCAGATTGAGGCGCGCGCGCTCGCCGCCCGACAATTCCGCAACCGGCACAAGCGCCTTGTCCTGGCCAAAGCCAAAACCGCCGAGCCGCGCCCGCACCCGCTCTGGCAGTGCGTCAGGCAAGAGTGCTTGCAGGTGGTCATAGGCGGTGGCGCGGGGCTGCATCTCCTCGATCTGATGCTGGGCAAAAAAACCGCAGGCGAATTTTGGCGCGCGCGTGACCTGGCCCGAAAGCGGCGCGAGCCGGCCGGCGAGAAGCCGCGCCAGCGTCGTCTTGCCGTTGCCATTGGCGCCGAGGAGAGCCACCCGGTCGTCGGGATCGAGGCGCAGATCGAGCCGTGACAAGACCGGCCTTGCCGGGGCATAGCCGACGCTGACCCGTTCGAGCGTCACCAGCGGCGGCGCCAGCGGAGCGGGCTGCGGAAAAACGAGATGCGGCGGCGGCGCGTCGGCGATCAGCGCGACCGGTTCGAGCCGGGCCAGCGCTTTCAACCGGCTTTGCGCCTGGCGCGCCTTGCTCGCCTTGGCGCGAAAGCGATCGACAAAGCTCTGCAAACGCTCGCGCTGCTGCGCCTGGGTCCGGGCCAGGCCCTCCTGGCGCCGCGCCGCCTCAGCCCGCGTCTTCAGAAAGGCGTCAAACCCGCCGGAATAGGCGACAAGCCGGCCGCGATCGAGATGCAAGGTCTCGTCCGTCACCGCGTTCAGGAGACCGCGATCGTGGCTGACCAGGATCAGGGTGTAGCGATAGCGCTGCAAAAAGCGTTCGAGCCACAGCGCGGATTCGAGATCGAGATGGTTGGTCGGCTCGTCGAGCAGCAGGAGATCGGGTTCGGCAAAGAGGACTGCGGCCAGGGCCACCCGCATGCGCCAGCCGCCCGACAGATCGGCGAGCGGGCGATGCTGCATCGCTTCGTCGAGCCCGAGACCGGCGAGGATGCGGGCGGCGCGCGCCGGCGCCGCATAGGCTTCGCCGGCGTCGCCGTGCACGTCTTCGCCATCGGCGGCGAGCACGCTCTCCCGCGCCGTCCGCGCGCCACCCGGCGCCTCCTGGGCGAGAAAACCGACGCGCGCGCCGCGTGCGAGGCGGATCGTCCCGCCATCCGGCTGGCGGGCGCCGCGGATCAGGTCGAGGAGAGTCGATTTGCCGGCGCCGTTGCGGCCAACCAGTCCGACCCGGCTGCCGGCCGCGATCTGCGCACTCGCACCGTCCAGCACAAGGTGTCCGCCAAGGCGGCAGGTGATCGCGGAAAGGGTCAGCATCGACGCCTCTTAGCACGAGCGGGCGCCGGGGCGGATTGCAATTCCGCCGGGTCTGGGCGAGCCTTGCCGCCGCTTTGCGCCGCGCAGAGGAGTGAGCCATGACGACGCGACCGCCTGCCGAAATCGGCATGAGCCTTGAAGAGGTCGATACCCCGGCCTTGATCATCGACCTCGATGCCTTTGAGACCAATCTGCGCCGTCT
This sequence comes from Allostellaceae bacterium, assembly GCA_050730055.1. Lineage (GTDB taxonomy): Bacteria > Pseudomonadota > Alphaproteobacteria > ATCC43930 > CGMCC-115725 > AP-15. The sequence continues at coordinate 6,300 of JBOHMF010000152.1, read as the reverse complement.
GCCAACACAGATCGCCGGCCGCCCGGTGCGGCTGCGCCCGCACGCCAAGACGCACAAATGCCCGGTCATCGCCTTGCAGCAGGTCGAACTCGGCGCGGTCGGCGTCTGCGTGCAGAAGGTCGGCGAGGCCGAGGCGATGGTCCAGGGCGGGGTCAAGGACGTGCTGGTGACCAACGAGATTGTCGGCCGGCAGAAATTGCGGCGTCTCGCAGCCCTGGCTCATCTCGCCCGGATCGGGGTGTGCGCCGACGATGCCGGCCAGGTGCGCGCGCTTGAAGAGGCAGCGGGCGAAGCCCGGGTCACGCTGCCCGTCCATGTCGAGGTCAACATGGGCGGCAACCGCTGCGGCGTCGAGCCGGGCGAACCGGCCTTGGCGCTCGCCCGCGCGATCGCCGCAGAGCCGCATCTCGCCTTTGCCGGATTGCAGGCCTACCACGGCTCGGCGCAGCACATCCGCAGTTGGGACGAGAGGCGGCAGGCGATCGCGCAGGCGGCCGATAAGACGGCCCTGACACGCGACCTCATCGCCAAGAACGGCATCCCCTGTCCAAACGTCACCGGCGCCGGCACCGGCAGCTTTGAGTTCGAGGCCGATAGCGGCGTCTATACCGAGTTGCAATGCGGTTCCTACATCTTCATGGACGCCGATTACGGGCGCAACCGCGACCGCGACGGTGCTGCGATCAGCGCCTTCCGGCCGAGCCTTTTTGTCTGGGCGATGGTGATGAGCCGGCCGACCGGGGAGCGCGCGATCGTCGATGCCGGGCTGAAGGCGCTCGCCTTTGATTCGGGACCGCCGCTCGTCTGGGATGAACCCGCCGCCACCTATGAGCGCGCCTCGGACGAGCACGGCCGCCTCGCCGTGACCGGCGCGACCAACCGGCTCTTTGTCGGCGACAAGATCCGGCTGGTTCCGGGCCATTGCGACCCGACCGTCAACCTCTACGACTGGTATGTCGGGGTTCGCGGCAACCGCGTCGAGGCGCTGTGGCCGATCACCGCCCGCGGCATGGGATCTTAGCTGCCCCGGCCGCCCTTGGCGCGCGCGCGGACCGCGCCCACATCGACGGCAGTGGAGGAGGTGTTGCGGAGGTCGCGATGACGACGGCGCAGCCGGGCCGGCACGGGCATGATCTGTGGGACAACCCGATGGGAACGGACGGGTTCGAGTTCATCGAATATACCGGACCCGATCCCGCCGCCCTTGCCGCCCTGTTCGAGCGACTGGGCTTTGTCGCGGCGGCGCGGCACCGCTCAAAAAACGTGACGCTCTACCGGCAGGGCGATATCAATTTCATCCTCAACGCCGAACCCGAGAGCTTTGCGCAGGCGTTCGCCCGGCTGCACGGACCCTCGGTGTGCGCGATCGCCCTGCGCGTCGCCGACGCCGCGGCCGCCTACCGGCGGGCGCTCTCATTGGGGGCGCGCCCGGTGCACGGCAAGCTCGGCCCGATGGAACTCAACATTCCGGCGATCGAGGGGATCGGCGGCAGCCTCATTTATCTCGTCGATCGCTACGGCGACCATACGATCTACGATGTCGATTTTGTCCCATCCGCCACCGCCGCGGCGCACGGAGCAGGTCTCGCTGCGATCGATCACCTGACCCACAACGTCCATCGCGGCCGGATGGGGCAGTGGGCCGAATTCTATGAGCGCCTCTTCAATTTCCGCGAGGTCCGCTATTTCGACATCGAGGGGAAGCTGACCGGGCTGCGCTCAAAGGCGATGACGAGCCCGTGCGGCAAGATCCGCATCCCGATCAACGAAAGCGCCGACGACAAGTCGCAGATCGCCGAATATCTCGACGCCTATCGCGGCGAGGGCATCCAGCACATCGCGCTGGCGGCGAGCGACATCTATGCGACGGTTGAGGCGTTAGAGGCGCGCGGGATCACCTTTATGCCGGTTCCCGACACCTATTATGAAGCCGTCGAGGAGCGGTTGCCCGGTCACGGCGAGGATCTCGCGCGCCTCCAACGCGACCGTATCCTGATCGACGGCGGACCCGGCCAGGGTCTCCTCTTGCAGATCTTCACCGAGACGGTGATCGGCCCGATCTTTTTTGAGATCATCGAGCGCAAAGGCAACGAAGGGTTTGGTGAAGGAAATTTCCGCGCCCTCTTCGAGTCGATCGAGCGCGACCAGATCCGCCGCGGCGTCCTCGCACCGGACAGTGCCCGTTGAAATGCTCCCTCCCCCGTGTCAACGGGGGAGGGAGAGCGGTAAGAGACTATTCCGCGGGAACCGGCTCTTTTCTGGCAAAACTCGGACTCTCGGGGTCGGCAAGCGCTTCCGGCCCCTCGGTCGGCAGGTTGTCGAGATAGTTGATCGCGCCTTGGATGTCGTTCTCCCACATCTCGCGCGGCAGTTCGTAGAGAAACTCGACGCCGTACCCGTTCGGGTCGTTGATATAGACGCTGTGCGTGACGCCGTGATTGACCCGCCAGTTGAACTTGACGCCGCGGCTTTGCAAAAAGGCGAGCTGTTTCAGCCACGCCTCGCGGCTCGGCATGGTCAGCGCGACGTGGTTGATGGCGACGCGGCCGTCGGACAGCACCCATTCGGTCGCTGGCGGCACATTCGGACTCTCGACGATCGCGATGTCGTGATGGGTCAGCTTGCCGTCGTGATTGGCGCTGTAAAAGCGCATCTTTGGCGGGAGCGGCTGACCCGGCCGGGCGCGCAACTCGCCCACCTGGGTCAGCCCGACGATCTCGGTCCAGAACTTGTGCGATTCCTCGATGTCGCGGACATTGAGGACAAGATGGTTGATGCCCGCCGGGGTGACCGCCACGGCCGGAGCTTCGGGTTGGGTGCTCGACATGACAGAGAGTCCTCCCATTGAGGTTGCCTTCTTCGTACCGCGTTTGCGCCGGAAGTGGCAAGGGTCGCGCCGCGCCCGAACCGTTCTGCGGGTTTGCGCGGTGGTGCTGCTGGGCACGCTGGTCGCATCTTCGACCCGGCGGACGCCGCCCGAGCCTTCCCGGCGGCGTTGACCCGATTGGCGGGCAGACCATATCGCAGACAGAGACATGCCGCGAAATGGGAGAAGAGCGATGGCGATGGCCGAGGCGAGGACGCAGCCTGCAACCTCCGTGCAACAGGCGCGGATGCTGATCGGCGGCGATTGGGTGACAAGCGCAACGGGCGAGACGCTGGCGGTTGAGAACCCGGCGCGGCGCGAGGTGATCGCGGAGGTCCCGCGCGGCCGGTCGGAAGATGTCGCGCGCGCCGTTGCCGCGGCCGCGGCCGCCTTTCCGGCGTGGTCGCGGGTCGCGCCGCGCGAGCGCGGGCGCCTGCTGCTCAAAGCCGCCGAGGCGATCGAGGAACGGGTCGAGGAATTGGCGCGTGTGATCGCGCGCGAGACCGGCAATGCGCTGCGGACCCAGGCGCGGCCCGAAGCCCGGCTGACCGCCGACATCTTCCGCTATTTTGGCGGTCTTGGCGGCGAGTTGAAGGGCGAAACGATCCCTCTCGGCGAACAGGTCCTGAGCTATACGCGGCGCGAACCATTGGGCGTCGTCGGCGCGATCATCCCGTGGAACGCGCCGATTCTGCTGGCGGCGCTCAAAATCGCGCCGGCTCTGTGCGCCGGCAACACGCTGGTCCTGAAGGCCGCCGAGGACGCTCCGTTGGGCGTTCTGCTCCTGGCCGGGATCTGCCAGGAATTTCTGCCAAAAGGGGTGCTCAACGTGCTGACCGGGCTGGGTGAGGAATGCGGCGCGCCCTTGGCCGAGCACCCGCTGGTGCGCAAGCTCTCCTTCACCGGCTCGACCGAGGTTGGAAAACTGGTCATGCGCGCCGCCGCCGAGCGCATCGTCCCGGTCTCGCTCGAACTCGGCGGCAAGAGTCCGTCGATCGTCTTTCCCGATGCCAATGAGGATTGGGCGGTGGACGGCATCATCGCGGCGATGCGTTTCACCCGGCAGAGCCAGTCCTGCACGGCCGGCTCGCGACTCTTTCTTCATGCCGACATTTTTGACTCATTTCTCGGCCGACTGAAGGAAAAGACCGGGACGCTCAAAATCGGCGACCCGCTCGATGAGGCGACCGATATCGGCGCGATCATCAACGAGAAGCAGTTCAACAAGGTCTGCTCCTATGTCGAGGACGGCCTCAACCAGAAGCGGGCGCGGCTCGTCATGGGCGGGCTGCCGCCCAAGAGCGGCCCCTTGGCGCAGGGCTATTTCGCGATCCCGACGGTCTTTGCCGAGGTCGCCAACGACTGGCGCATCGCCCGCGAGGAGATTTTCGGGCCGGTGCTGGTGGCGATCCCGTGGAAGGACGAGGCCGAGGCGATCCGCATGGCGAACGACAGCCACTACGGCCTCGCCGCCTATGTGTGGACGCACGACATCGGCCGGGCGCTCAGAACCGCGCATGCGATCGAAGCGGGCTGGGTGCAGGTCAACCAGGGGCTCGGGCAATCACCCGGCCATTCCTATGGCGGGTACAAGGAGAGCGGGATCGGCCGCGAGTTTTCGCTCGAAGGGATGCTCGACAGCTTTACGCAAAAGAAGAATGTCACGGTCAATCTGAACGTGTGACGCGGAGCTGTTTGCGCAACTCTGCTCCCCGTGCCCGGCCTTGGGCCGGGCACGGGGGAATAATAGGCAACCGTTTACTCAAGCGGTGGCCGCCGTTCCGGCTGAGTCGTCTCAAAGGCGCGGGCGGCGCGCAGGACGCGGGCGTCAGCGTAGAGCGGGCCGACGATCTGCAACCCGATCGGCAGCCCGGCCGCGGTCAGCCCGCAGGGGATGCTGGCGGCGGGCTGGCGCGTCAGGTTGAAGGGATAGCTGAACGGCGACCAGTCGATCCAGTTGCGCTCGGTCGCGGGGTCGTTCAGGTCCTGCCCGACCGGCAGCGCCGGGACCGGCATCATCGGGGTCAACAGCAGATCATAGGTCTGGTGAAACGCGGCCATCTGCCGGGCGAGCGCGGCGCGGGCAAAATCGGCGCCGACGTAATCGACGGCCAAGAGGCGCCCACCCGCTTCGGCGACCCCGACAAGACCCGGATCGAGGAGGGTCCACTGGTCGCGCGGATAGGCTGCGAGAGCGCGCGCCAGTCCGGCCGACCACAGGGTCAGCAGGGTCTCGCGCGGCGAGGGGAAGATCGCCCCGACCTCCTCGACCCGCGCCCCCAAAGCCTCGAACTGCCGCGCCGCTGCGGCGACGGCGGCGGCGATCTCGGGATCGACGTGGGCAAGACCGAGATCGGGGCTGAACCCGACCCGCCAGCCGGAAACGCCGCCATCGAGCCCGTCCCGGTAATCGCGCTCGTCGGGCGGCAGGCCGGTCGGATCGCGGGGGTCGGGACCGGCGAGGACAGTCAGCATCAGCGCCGCGTCGGCGACGGTTCGCGCCAAGGGCCCGGCGTGCGAGAGCGAACTCATCGACGAGGGGGGATATTGCGCCACCCGGCCAAAACTCGGCTTGATGCCAAAGGTCCCGGAAAAGGCCGAGGGAATGCGGATCGAGCCGGCACCGTCGCTGCCCAGGTGCAGCGGGCCGATGCCGGCGGCGCAGGCCGCCGCCGCGCCGGCGCTGCTGCCGCCCGGCGTGCGCGCGAGATCCCAGGGGTTGCGGGTAATCCCGGTCAAGGGACTGTCGCCCAATGCCTTCCAGCCGAATTCCGGGGTCGTTGTCTTGCCGAGGATGACGGCGCCGGCGGCGCGCAGCCGCGCCACGCTTGGCGCATCCTCCGACCAGTCCTGCACCGGATCGGTGAGGCGCGAGCCGCGCAAGGTTGGAAACCCGCGCATGACAAAGAGATCCTTGATCGTCACCGGCACCCCTTCGAGCGCGCGGATGTCGCGCCCGCTGTGCCAGCGCTGCTCGGACTCGTGCGCCGCCAAGAGCGCCCCGTCGCGATCGACAATGCAAAAGGCGTTGAGACGCGGTTGCAAACGCTCAAGACGGGCCAACAGGATTTCCGTCACCTCGATCGGCGACAGCACGCCGCGGCGGTAGAGATCAAGGAGCGCCGCCGCCGAGGCATAGGCAATCTCGTGTTCGCTCGCCATCCTGTTCTCCCCTCCTCGTGCCCGGATCAACTCCGCGCCAACGCGCCGGTTTGGTGCGCCGAGCGGAGCGCAGCCGGCGATCCCGCCATCGAACCAACCGGCCCGCCGCCCGTTACCAACAGCAGTGATGGAGAGGGATCATGGCGGCATCATCCGGCTTGGTCATGATGGATAGGGTGCAAGGCGAGCGCGTTGTCAATGCGCAAGGCGCCGATCTCGGCAAGATCGACGACCTGGTCGTCGATATGCCGACGGGGCAGGCTGTCTATGCT
>JBOHMF010000151.1:0-9303 GCA_050730055.1 Allostellaceae bacterium | reverse complement strand
CGATCCGAGGGTCGGAAAGACGCCCGCCGGGATACCCGCGTCGAGATAGCGGGGATCGCACCCATCGGCGCAGATGACGACGGTCGGCCGCTCGGGTTTTTTATACTGTCGGCTGTTCAAGGTGATCGTGACGGACATGGGTGGCGCTCCTCAAAACAGACGGCTCGGGGCTCTGACTATCTGTTGTCGAAATCGCAGAGCGGCGCACCATCGCAGCCTTCGCCCGACAGACCGAGAAAGGCGAGAATAGTTGGGGCGATATCGACAAGGCTGCTCGGCTGTTGGAGAACACCGGGCGGAACGCCGGCGGCGTTCAGCAGCAGAAACGGCCGCGTCTCGTCCGGCCCCCAGCCGCCGTGCTGACCATAGCCGATCTTGGGCGGCTCGCCCGGATCGCCAACGACCCAGCGCCGGCCGGGAACACCGTAGGGGTTTGCCTCTTCCGACCGCGCCATATTGACGGCCGCGATCACACCGCCCGCTGCGGCGTGGTGCAGCGCGCGCAGCCCGTCTTCCAGCACGACGCCATCCGCCCACGGTTCCGCGCGCATCGCTTTGAGCGCATCGCAAAGGCCGGAGCGGCCGTCCCCGGTCGCATAGAAAAGCGCCGCCGTGCCCTGACCCGCCACCGCGATCCGGCCCTCAGCAAGTGCCGCACCGAGGCCAAAATCCGCGAGCCAGGCGTTCAGGTCGATCGCGTTGCCGATCGTCTCCTGGCCGTGGTCCGAGCCGATCGCGAGCAGGATGTCCTCGCCCTTTCGGCGCAGGCGTTCGACGGTCTCAAACACCAGGCGCACGCAGCGCTCGGCCGCGCCCAGCGCCTCGCGATGCGCAGGCGAGCCCAAGGGCGCCCCGTGCAGCGTGTGATCCGGGTCGGTGAGCCACAAGGCGGCGATGGCGGAGCGCCGGTCGCTGAGGACCTCCGCACAAAACCGCTCCGTCATCGCCCGGTCGCCGGCAGAGTCGTGGGTCACATCGAGAGCGTCGACTCCCGCGATCGACGCACCGCCCGGGGCAAACGAACCGGCACGGTGATAGACCGCCCCGAAACTGTCGGGATCGAGAAAATAGGCCCCGCCTGGAGAGACGTTGGAGAATGCGATCATGCCGCCCGCCCCGGCGACGCGCGCGGCCAGTGTCGGAACGCGCAGTGTTCCGCCGGTCGCTCTGCGCAGGTGATCCCGGAAATCCGGCTTGCCGACATCGCGAACGACAATCCTGCCGTCCTCATAAAGACCCATGCGGTTGCCGTGCAGACCGTGCCGGGCGGGATGAACGCCGGTCGCGATCGAGGCGGCGGAAACCCGCGTCACCGATGGGAACACCGCCCGGTGCTTGGCGCACCACAGGCTTTGCTCGGCGATCCCGGCGAGGACCGGCGTCAGCGCGTCCGTCACCCAATTGCGCCCCAACCCGTCGCAACAGACAAACACGGCTCGGCGGGAACCTGTCATCGAGTCCTCCCAAGATCGCCGCCGATGTCTTTGTCTTCTCTGCGGCGATCCGAACACTCGGCCATCTTGGCCGTTCGGGTTTTATAGCACGGTGCCGCGCATTCGGCTCTCCGGGTTGTGAGAGGCATTCGACCGGGCGCGGGGATTTCTCTGCGGTTTCCCCGTTTGTCAAGCCGAAGGACGGGGATGCGCCGGGAGAACAGAGGGAGGAGATATGCAGATCAGTGCCCGTAACCAGTTGCGCGGCCGCATCGTCGAGATCAAGCGCGGCGCGGTGATGGCGCAGGTGATTGTGGAGATCGCCGGCGGCGAAAGGATCGCCTCGGCGATCTTTGTCGACTCGGTCGATGCGCTCGGTCTCAAACCCGGCGACGAGGCGATCGCGGTCATCAAATCGACCGATGTAATGATCGCGCGACCGTAAGCGGCACGCGCGATTTCGCCCCGCATTGCGGGCGAAGCTGCTATCGTGAGGCCAACAACCGCCCCACGGACCGACAAACAACAGAAGGAGACCGTCACAATGGCTGCGAACGGCAAAGTCGCCCTTGTCACCGGCGCCGGCAGCGGGATCGGCAAGGCGTCGGCCCTGGCGCTCGCGCGCGAAGGCTTTGCGCTGGTCCTCGCCGGGCGCCGGCCCGAGCCGCTCGATGCGGCCAGAAGCGAGATCGAAGGCTTTGGCGGTGAGGCGCTGGCGGTGCCGACCGATGTCGGCGATCCGGCCCAGGTGGCCAACCTCTTCGCCCGGACCAGGGAGCGGTTTGGCCGGCTCGACGTGCTCTTTAACAATGCCGGCTTTGGCGCCGCCGCGCCGATCGAGGAGTTGCCCTACGAGCGCTGGAAGGCGGTTGTCGACTCGATCCTCAACGGCTCGTTTCTGTGCACGCAAGAAGCCTTTCGCATCATGAAGGACCAGACGCCGATGGGCGGGCGCATCATCAACAACGGCTCGATCTCGGCGCACGCGCCGCGCCCCAATTCGGCCGCCTATACGTCGTGCAAGCACGCGATCACCGGTCTCACCAAATCAACCTCGCTCGACGGGCGCAGATACGACATCTCGTGCGGTCAGGTCGATGTCGGCAACGCGCTGACCGAGATGACCCAGCGCATGACGCGCGGCGTCCCGCAGGCCAACGGCACGACCATGGTTGAGCCGACGATGGATGTACAAAATGTGGCGCGCGCCGTGGTTTTCATGGCGACTGTGACGCCGGAAGCCAATGTCCAGTTTCTGACCGTGATGGCGACCAAGATGCCGTTTGTCGGCCGCGGTTAGAAGGGCGAAGGCAAGGGGGCGACTTCGCCTCCGGCCTGCTCCGGCTACCCCGGCAAAAGGTTGATCACCCGCATGATGGCGACCCCGGGGCCGATGTTCTCGGTCTCTTCCAGGAGACCCTTGTTGCAGCTCCACACGCCGCCGGCCTTGACGACGAACTCTTCGCCCGGGGTTTGCTTGACCCGGATCGCGCCCTGCGGGCAGTGGCAGACCATGTCGTTCGCCATCGGCTCACCGGTCGCCAGCTTCGCCTTCGGCTGATACACGTAATCAACCATCGAAACGGATTTGTACGCCGGAATCATCGAGGCTCTTTTACTGCGCGGCACCCTTCTCACACCGGGGGCGATCTCCTTGCCCCGCGGCTGAGCCATCGCGTCTCCCGGAGCGGCGACGGCAGACGCCGCGGCGAGCGCCAGCGTGAGAGCCGACCTTCTGTTTATGCCTTCCATTGGTTCTGCCTTTCGAGTTGCGGTTGCCTGCTCAGATTAGAGAGAAACGTTCTTGGCCGCATAGCAAATCTGAAAATCGGCAGCGCGACACCCACCTGCGCGAGCGGCGCGGCCGTCGGCCTCGTCAATAACGCCGCGATGCTGTATCCTCGCGACAAAGACGGGAACAGGGGCGTATCCATGAAGAATCTGCTGACTGTGGTCGGGGACGGCAATGCCGGCTTTGTCCTCGATGCCGCGTGGCGGGTGGCGACGCGCTTTGACAGCCACATCGTCGGATTGCACAGCCTGACCACCGAATACGCGGTCGTATTTGGCGGCGAGATGGGGTTCTCGATCTCTTCCGAGGTCGATCGCACACTGGAGCGCGAGGGCCACGAACGGCGCGATCAGGCGCGCGGGCTGTTTCGCGCCTTCATGGCCGAGAGAGGCGTGCCGATCGGTTCGGTTCCCCCCGGATACAACGGCCCGACCGCATCCTGGCGCGAGGAGGACGGCCGCCAGAACGCGATCGTCGGAATGACTGGCCGGGTCCACGATCTGATCATCGTCGAGCAGCCCGAGAAACTCGCCTCGATCGCCGAGGCCACGCTCGAAGACGCGCTGTTTGAGAGTGGCCGCCCAGTGCTGATGGTGCCGCCGCAAAGCCGCGAAACCATCGGCGAGGTCGTCGCGGTGGCCTGGAACGGCAGCACCGAGACGGCGCTGACCGTGGCGCTCGGCATGCCGTTTCTGGCTCGGGCCCGGCAGGTTGTCATCCTCAATGTCGCCGCGCCCACGATGCCCGAGCCTGGTCCCGACGGTGAGGAACTGGTCCACACGCTTCAGCGCTACGGCATCCCGGTCTCGCTGCAAACCGCGGCCGGGCGGGCCAACGCCCAGGGCGAGTCGTTTCTGCGTCTGGCGATGGCGGCGGGCGCCGACCTCCTGCTGAAGGGTGCCTATACGCGCAGCCGCATCCGCCAGATGATCTTTGGCGGCGCCACCCGGCATATCATCATGGAAGCGAAGCTGCCGGTGCTGATGGCGCGCTGATCTCATCGCGACAGGCTCCTGTCCGGAACAAAGCCGTCCGGGGTGATGTTGGGTAGACACGTCCTCGGACAAGGCAAAGAGGAGCAGGTCATGGACAAGGATCGCGTGGCGGGTTCGGCCAAAAAGGTCGGTGGCGACATCAAGGAAGCGGCGGGGCGGGCGCTCGGCGACAGGAAGATGGAATCGGAAGGCCGGGCCAAAAAGACCGAAGGCAAGGTTCAGAATGCCGTCGGCGGAGCGCGGGACAAGATCCGCGAGAGCGTGAAAAACGATTAGCCGGAGGCGCCGCCCGGCCGGGACGATCGCCCTGGCGGCGTGCGGCCGGCGGCGCCGCCGCCTTCTTCACGCAGCGTAACCCGAGGAACGCAAAGGATGAGCAGCGGATATGAGCCGGGACGAGGTCCGGCAACCCCCGGCAATGTGGTTGTCCGTCCGGGCGCGCTCCGGCGCGTCTCCTGGGGTGGGGTCTTTGCCGGGCTGTTCCTCGTCCTGGCGATCCAGGTTCTGCTGGACGTGCTCAGCATCGGCGTCGGCCTCGGTCTGGTCCGGCCTGGCCAGGGCGGTATGCCCAATGCCGGCTCCCTTGGCATCGGCGCTGCTGTGTGGTGGGCCGTCGCATACTGGATCGCGCTTGTCATCGGCGGTTTTGCCGCGGCCCGGCTCGCCGGCGTGGCGTCGCGCTTTGACGGGTTGCTGCACGGGCTGGTGACATGGGCCCTTGCCCTGGTGGTGGCGCTCGCTCTGCTGATGAGCGCCGCGAGCGGCGTGATCGGCGGCGCCTTTGGCGTCGTCGGCAGCGTGATCTCGGGTGTCGGGCAAACCGTCAAGACGGTCGTGCCAGAGGCGACAAAGGCGGCCGGGATCACCCCCGGTCAGATCCAGAAGCAGTCAAAGGAGCTGCTCCAGCCCACCGATCCGTCCAAGATGAACAACGAAGAGGCCGCCGCGCAAATTGCCACGGATGTCGGAACCTATATGAAGGGCGGCAGCGGCGCACAGGCGGCGCGCAATCGGATCATTGGCATCATGGCTGCCAAGCTCGGCACCAGCAAGGATGACGCCGCCAAACGCTTTGACCAGTGGGTGGCGCAGTTCAAAAAAGCCAAGTCGCAGGTCGTAGCGGGCGCCGAAAACGCGGCGGGCGTCGCCGCCGGGGCCTTGTCGCAGGCCGCGATCGGGGCTTTTGTCGCGCTTCTCCTGGGGGCCATTTTTGGCAGTCTCGGCGGCGCCTGGGGAACACGGCCCCGCGTCGCGGTCGTCGAGACAGGGCAGCGCGCCTACTGAAACTGCCTCGGCGATCACCCGCCGAGAGAGGCGCGCAATGCGGCGAGGGAGCGGCTTTGGCGCCCCGCCTTGTCAAAATTGGCGAGATCAAGCCAATGCTCAAAGGCGGCGCGCAGATGCGGCCAGTCGCGGTCGAGGATCGAGAACCAGGCGGTGTCGCGGTTGCGCCCCTTGTAGACGGTGGCCTGGCGGAACAGCCCCTCATACTGGAAGCCGAGGCGCAACGCCGCGGCGCGCGAGGCGGCGTTGAGCGCATCGCACTTCCACTCGTAGCGGCGATAGCCGAGCTCCTCAAAGACCCGGCGCATCATCAGATACATCGCCTCGGTGGCGGCGGGCCGGCGCTGCAACAGCGGGCTGTAGGTGATCGACCCGACCTCGATGACGCCGGCCGTCTTGTCGATCCGCAGATAGCTGGCGACGCCGACGGCGCGGCCGCTCGCGACGTCGATAATGGCGTGGCACAAGGGGTCTTCGCTCTGGCACGCGGCCTCGACCCATTCGCGATAGGCGGCAAAGGAGGCGTAGGGACCACGCGACAGATAGGTCCAGTTGCGGCCCTCGCGATCCTCGCTGTCGGCGGCGAAGAGCTCTGCCGTGTGGCGCTCGGGGTCGAGCGGCTCGACCCGACAGAACCGGCCTTGCATCGCCGTGCACGGCGGGTGCGGGCGCGGCGACCAGTCGGGGAGCGGAAAGCCGATCGGCTGCCCAAGGGCATTCAGATCCAGCGCGTTCAGATCCGTCGTCATCGGCACCATCTGACCAAGGAGGCGGCGAAGATGGCGCGCCTTTGCGGGCGATGCAAGCCTACAGCCACCACACGCCAAAGAGGATGGTCAGTACCGTCAGCGGCGCGCCGACCCGGAAATACTCCCAGAAGCCGACGGTGACCCCGCGCACCCGCGCCCATTGGACGACGATCAGATTGGCGACCGAGCCGAGCAAGGTCAGGTTCCCGGCCAGGGTCGAGGCCATCGCGACGACGAGCCAGGCATGGGGCGGATCGGCGAGCCGGGCGACAAACGGCTGCAGGATCAGGACTGCGGGGACATTGCTGACAAGGTTCGCCAACACTGCGGTCACAATGCTGAGGCCCGCGGTGTGATCGAGCCGGCCGCGGCTCAGCCCGGCGACCAGCCCGGGCGACAGCGCCGCCTTTTCAAATCCGGCGACGACCGCGAACAGACCGGCAAACATCAGCAGCAGCGGCCAGTCGATCTCGCCGTAGATCTTGCGGCTTTTGACCGCGCGGGTTAAGAGCGAAATCCCCCCGGCGATGATCGCCAGCTTGGCCGGCGGCTGGCCGGTGAAGAACCCGGCGATCAGCGCCAGCGCGATCAGCACCGATTTCACCACCAGAGGACGATGGGCATGAGCCGGGACCGGCGTGCCGCGCAGCCGCTCGCGCGTCCAGAACTCGCGCGGATAAAGGAGGGCGATCAGCACAAAGGCGAGCACCAGCCCGACCGCGGCGACCGGCACCAGATGCGCGGCAAAAGCGATATACGGGATCTTCGAAAAGCCGCCGATCAGGATGTTCTGAGGATTGCCGGTAATCGTCGCGGTGCTGCCGATGTTGGAGGCCATCGCGATCGCCAGCAGATAGGGCACCGGGTTGCGCTTCAAACGCGCGACGAGATCGAGGACGAGCGGGGTCAGCACCAGACAGATCGCATCGTTGACGAGAAAGGCCGAGAACAGGCCGGAAGTTGCCACGACGGCGAGGAGCAGCAGCAACGGATGGCGGGCGCGCGTCGTCACCCAGTTGTTGACCAGACGGAAAAAGCCGGAGAGGCGCAGATTGCCGACGACGATCATCATGCCCAGAAGGAGGGCAAGCGTCGCCCAATCGATCGCCCTTAAGGCTTGGCCGAGCGTCAAAACACCGACCGCCACCATCAGGCTGGCGCCGAGAAGCGCCGCCCCGGCGCGGTCGAGCGTAAAGCCGGGCAGCTTGCCGACCGCCATGACGAGGTAGGTCGCGGCAAAGATCACGATCGCGGCGGCGCGTCTCGGCGCAAACCCGGCCGCCGCGCCGGGCAGGGCTGCGGCGGCGCCGCCGCAGGCAAGCATCACCGCTGCGGCGGCAAAGACCGCCCACAGAACCCGGCGAATCCTCATCCGCACCCGCCCTCCGCTGATGCTATCGCCTGGATCTGCGACTATCTTTACCCGGGGAACGCCAGAACAAGGGAGATCGGCGATGCCGGCGCCGCGCAACAAGACCGAGGACGACATCACCGCCGAGGTGCTCGAACGCTTTGCCGGGACCCCGGACCCGCGGCTGCGCCGCATCATGCTCGCCCTCGTTCGCCACCTCCACGCCTTTGCCAGGGAGGTCGAACTGACCGAGGCGGAATGGTTTCAGGCGATCGAGATCCTGACCGAGACCGGCCGGCTGTGGTGCAGCGACAAGCGGCAGGAGTTCATCCTGTTCTCGGACACGCTGGGCGTGTCGATGGTGGTCGATCTCTTGAACCACCGCAAACCCGAGGGCGCCACCGAATCGACCGTGTTTGGTCCGTTCCATCGCCTCGGCGCCCCCGAAATGCCGCAGGGCGGCAACATCGCCGCGCTCGACCGCTCGGCCGCGCCGGCGCTCGTCGGCGGCCGCGTGCTCGATCCCGACGGCAAGCCGATCGCCGGGGCGCTGCTCGATGTCTGGCAGGCGCAGTCGAACGGCCTTTATGATTCGCAGGACCAGCAGGTCGAGGGGCTGCACATGCGCGGCCGGTTTCACACCGACGCCGAGGGACGCTATTGGGTGCGCACGGTCCGCCCGGTCCACTATCCGATCCCCGCCGACGGGCCGGTCGGCCAGATGCTGCGCGCCACCGGCGGGCATCCCTGGCGCCCGGCGCACATTCATTTTGTCGTCTCGGCCGAAGGCTATGAGCCGGTGACGACGCACATCTTTGACCGCGCCGATCCCTATCTGGAAAGCGACGCGGTGTTCGCAGTCAAGGACTCGCTGATCTGCGATTTCATCCGCCACGATGCGGTCGACGACAGGGACGCGACGCAATTCGGCCTCGCGCCGCCGTTCTACACCGCCCGGTTCGATTTCCGCCTGAAGCGGGCGGCGGAGAGGGGCGCCGATGTCCTCAATGCGCAGGAACGTCTGGCCGCGCTCGGCGCCCGTGCAGCGGAGTAATTCTCGTTCGCAGACGAGCGGCGGGCTATTCCCGCGGCCCGTCGAGCCGCTCGGCAATGCGCACGACGAGGGCCAGCATCCGCGTCATCCGCTCTTCGAGTGTCGCAAGACGGCGCTCGACCGATCCAAAGTGCGTAGTCACAATCGTTTCGAGAGCGCTCAGGCGTGCCTCGACCGCGTCAAAGCGATGTTGCAGGTCGCGCAACTCGGCAGTGATGGCGAGTGTACGGGCGCCCAGCAATTCGAGGGTGATCCGCTCTTCGCTCATCGTGCTTTGTCCCCTTGGTGATCGCTCGCCGACATCAGCCGTCTCGGCGAGCTTGTCAAGCGTGAGGTTAATCCTTCGTGATCTCGCTGCCGAGACAAGCGAAAGCCACCGATCAGACGGGATCGAATCGCGCCGCCTCCATTGCTTTACGACACCATACGGCAGCCCGAGATCACGTGCGAGATCGGCGACCGAGGGCCACAGCCCAATGATGTCCGTAAACATATCCGTACTCATTGTACCCAACGACACCTTAGAGGCAGTTTTCAGAATTCGCGAGCGAGCTTGCCCGCAACCAGGAATATGCAAGCGCTCTGGAGCAAGGATTGGACGATGAAGCCGAGCCGGTCATAGCGCAGAGCCAGCCGCCGGTTTTC
>JBOHMF010000150.1:0-9371 GCA_050730055.1 Allostellaceae bacterium | reverse complement strand
CGATAATAGAGCGCCGGGTCGGCAACCGATTCGCCGACATAGGCAAAGGCGGCAAAATGCAGGACCGCGCCGATCTGATGCTGTTTGATCGCGGCGAGAAGCCGGGTGCGATCGGCGGTGTCGCCCTCGATCAAGGGTCCCCAGCGCACCGCCTCGCGATGCCCGCGCGACAGGTTGTCATAGGCGACCGGGAGGTAGCCGGCACCGGCCAGAGCCTTGCAGGCGTGGCTGCCGACATAGCCCGCTCCGCCCGTCACGAGCACCGACCGGGCCATCCGGGTTCCCCTGTGAAGTGGCCGGTCGCTCAGAGAAGAACGAGGGAGCCGCCTGGCCTCATCCGGGCGGCCGCCGCCACAGCGGAACCGGGGGCGGAGGCGGTGCTACAGGCGGCACCGCAACAGGAGGCGGCGGAACAGGCGCCGGCGGCCGTGGTGCGACCGGCGCCTGCCAGGCGAGCAACGGGCGCGCGGGAAGCAGATACTCGGCCAGAGTGTAGGGCGTCAGCACAAAGGGCTGGCACGGGCCGCGCCAAGTGATCAGCTCGCCCGGAACGGCCGGGTGCGTTTTCTGCTCCAGGAGGACATAGGGTGTCGCGCACACCTGCTCGGCGAGCAGCGCGTTGACGCGAGGATCGTAGTTGTTGAAGGCGGCGTATTCCGGTGGGGTCTTGCCGGCGCGGCGCAGCGCGCTGGTGCCAAGACCGTCCTTGACCGGGATATAGGCGGTGCAGCCGGCGAGCAGCACAGCCAGAAGCACAATCGGAAAAAGGCGTCGCATGGCGGATTGACCGCTGGTTGAGCCTCCGGATTGTGCCGGCAACGGAACCGCGGCGCAATACCGGCTTCGGTCACGGGAATCGCGCGATCACCGCCGGCAGGTCGCGCATGTCCTCCAGCACAAGAGCGGCTCCCATGGCGCGCAGCCGCTCCCCGTGGCCGGGCCGGCAATGGCTGCCGCCGCAAAAGCCGAGCGCAGTCATCCCCGCGGCGCGGGCGGCTTTGATCCCGGCGGGACTGTCCTCGATGACGACAGAACGCCGCGGCTCAGCGCCCATCCGCGCCGCCGCATGGAGAAACAGATCCGGCGCCGGTTTGCCGCGCGCGACCATCGTGGCGCTGAACAGGTGGGGATCAAAAAATCCGAGCAATCCTGTGACTTCGAGACCGAGGCGGAGTTGCGCGGGCGCGCTGCTGGAGGCGACACAGATCGGCAGCGCCAATTCACAGAGCGCCCGCGCAACGCCGGGGATCGGGCGCAGCGCGCGGCGATAGTCCTCTTCCAGCCGCAAGGCGACGCGGCTCCGATAATCCGCCGGCAAGGGACGGCCCCATTCGCGCGCGATCGCGGCCAGCATGTCCGCATCGGACATGCCGCAAAAGCGCTCCATCAGCGCCTCCTCGCTGGTCGCATAGCCGCAGAGAGCGAGGATCTCAGCGTGGGCGCGGTTGACGAGCGGCTCGCTGTCGATCAGCACGCCGTCGCAGTCGAAGATGACGAGATCGGCGCTCATTGGGAGCGCCGGCTTCTGGCCCGTTTGCGGGCGGGACCGGCGCGCTCCGGTGTCGGCAAGGGCACGCCGGCCTGTTCGAGAGCAGCCTTCTGCCGAGCCGCCAAGACCTGCTCGTCAAAATCCTCGATCAATTGGCGAAAGACGCGATGCCAGTTGACCTCGGCCTGCAAGTGCAAAAAAACCGAGCCGAGGCCGACCGCGGCGCGGTCCATAAAGACAAATTCGCGCGGCGGTCTGACCCCGCCCATGCGGCGGATGTCGCGATGCACGGTCTCGGCGACCTCGCGGCCGTAGGCCCCGCTCGCCTGATCCTGGATCAGCCGCTCACGGTCTTCGAGCAGCGGACCATAGACATAGAGCGCCCAGCGGTTCAGCACCTCGATCATCTCGTGTGACAGATCGCGAAAGCCCCAGCTTTCATAGGCGTGGACGGCGAGATCGCGGTCGCCCCGTTCGAGCGCATGATAAAGATCGATGACACCCTGCACAAAGGACGCCGGGAAGACCCGGATGCAGCCGAAATCGAGGAGGTTGACGGTCCCGTCCGGCGCCACCGTGTAGTTGCCGAGATGCGGGTCGCCGTGGATCACGCCGTAATAGTAAAACGGCACGTACCACAGGCGGAACATCCGCAACGCGAGGCGGTTGCGCACCTCCAGCGGCGCCGCGACCGCTTCCAGGATCGGCTCCCCGTCGAGCCAGGTCATCGTCAGAAGCCGCCGGGTCGAGAGATCGGGGCAGGGCACCGGCACCGCGACCCCCTCCTCTTCGCCGAGGATCGCGCCATAGAGCCGCATGTGCGCGGCCTCGCGCTGGTAATCGAGTTCCTCGCGCAGGTGTTCGGCGATCTCGGCATGGATTTCGGCGGTGCTGATCGCGCGGTCATAGCGCTCATAAAGGCTCATCACCAGCTTCAACTGGGTGAGATCGGCCTCGACCGCCGAGGACATGTCGGGATATTGCAGCTTGCAGGCGAGTTTTGTCCCGTCGAGCGCAGTGGCGCGATGCACCTGCCCCAATGAGGCGGCGCGCGCCGCGGTTTTTTCAAAGCTCTTGAACCGGCGCTCCCACGAGGGTCCCAACTCGCCGGCCATGCGCCGCCGCACAAAGGGCCAGCCCATCGCCGGCGCGTTGGCCTGCAACTGGACGAGTTCCTGGACATATTCCTGCGGCAGCGCGTCGGGGATCGTCGCCAGGAGTTGCGCCACCTTCATCAAGGGACCCTTGATGCCGCCGAGCGCCGCCTTCAGTTCGGCCGCATGGCGGCTGCGGTCGAGGCTGAGCCCCAGATAGCGCTCACCGGCAAGCCGCGCGCCGAGACCGGCCATCGCACTGCCGACCTGGGCATAGCGGCGCACCCGCCCGGTAAAGGAATTGTCGTCGGTCACGCGCTATTCGCCCTCAAACCCACGGATCGATGACATTCAGCCCGCAACCGGCAAAGTCGCCGACATTGCGCGTCGCAAGGCTAGCGCCGCGGGAGCGAGCAATGGCGGCGATTCGGCCATCGGCCTCGGCAAGGGGGCGCCCGGCGCGACGCCGGGCTGCGGCGATACCCGCGAATTCCCGAGCCGCGGCGCTGTCGAATGGCAATATCCGGCCGCGGAACTGTGTCGCAAGGATTTGCATGATCGCCGCTTCCAATGACCGTCTTCGTAGTCCGTCGGGCAATAGGACAACGCCATAGAGCAGTTCCGCTTCGGTGATTGAGGTGGTGAACAGCGCTGCCAAGGGTTCCGAACGCATCCATGCCAACACCTTTGCAGAGGGTGTCGGCCGCAAGGCTTCAGACACGACGTTCGTATCCAGCACGATCACGAGAAATCCGGCGGCTCTCGGAGCGGGCCGCGTGGGAAGGAGGGCAGTTCGACGCCTCCCAGAGGCTCGATAATCCGGCGGATGCCGTCGGCCAGATTGTCCCTCGGCTCGGGCTCCTGGGACAGCGTGCAGCGAAGGATGTCGCGGGCTTCCTCCTCCATCGATCGGTTATGCTCGGCCGAGCGCGGAAGCGAGACATTATACTTCTGTAACCGGGATTTCGCAGCCTCCACAGTGAGAGGAGAAAACTGCTTTTGAAATTTGATTACTAAGTATTCATCGGTCATTTCGGGGTGATGTTCAACTTGCAGCAAGAAACCTTGGGAGGGTTTTCGAGAGAGTGAATGTGCCTCCAGTATTTTTCTTACCCCTTTGCTGCCTATCTGCCTCCAGGTGTACGCTGCTCTGACCCTCTTACCGTTGTGCTTTTCTTTTAGAGCCTGTTCATAAGCCACCAAACTTTTCCAGTAGGTCTCATGGAGATCATCAAGAGGATCTTCTCCGTTAATCCGACAACGGCGGTTGAATTCATTTTGATCAAGATTCATTTCTTCCTCCCGAAATATGGATGTCCCAAATTGGATCAGCCAAGACGTTCGATCTCGTCGATAAAGCCCCTGATCACCCCGAGGCCCTTTGACCAGAAGGCGGGATCGGAGGCGTCGAGGCCAAAGGGCGCCAGGAGTTCCTTGTGGCGCAAGGTGCCGCCGGCGCGCAGCATCGCGAGATAGCGCCCGGCAAAGCCCTCTTCCGCGTCCTCATAGGCGGCGTAGAGCGAATTGACCAGGCAGTCGCCAAAGGCGTAGGCATAGACATAAAACGGCGAATGGATGAAGTGCGGGATGTATTCCCAGTAATGCCGGTATACGCCATCCAGACCGTCGAGATCGAGCGCCGGCCCCAGGCTCTCGCGCTGCACGTCGAGCCAGATTTCGGAGAGCCGCGCCGGGGTCAATTCGGCTTCGCGGCGCTCGTCATGGACGCGCTCCTCAAAGGTGACAAAGGCGATCTGGCGGATCACGGTGTTGATCATGTCCTCGACCTTGCGCGCCAGCATCACCCGGTGCCGGCGCGGGTCGCTCTCCCGGGCAAGAAGTGCGCGAAAGGTCAGCATCTCGCCAAAGACCGAGGCAGTCTCGGCGAGGGTCAGCGGCGTATCGGCCATCAGATAGCCCTGCCCGCCAGCCAGCACCTGATGGACGCCGTGGCCGAGTTCGTGCGCGAGCGTCATCACGTCACGCACCTTGCCCTGATAATTCAGCAGCAGATAGGGATGCGCGCCCGGTACCGTCGGGTGGGCAAAGGCGCCGGGGGACTTGCCGCGCCGCACCGGCGCGTCGATCCAGCGCGACCGGAAAAAACGCTCGCCGACCGCCGCCATCTCGGGCGAAAAACGGCGATAGGCGGAAAGTACCGTCGCCTCGGCCTGGGGCCAAGGGATCGCGCGGTCCTCCTCATCGGGGAGCGGCGCATTGCGGTCCCAGAACGGCAGCCGTTCGACCCCGAACCAGCGCGCCTTCATCCGGTAATAGCGGTGCGAGAGATCGGGATAGCTTGCCCGCACCGCGGCGATCAGCGCATCGACGACCTCGTCCTCGACCAGATTCGAGAGGTTGCGCGAAGAGATCGGGCGCGGGAAATGGCGCCAGCGGTCCTCGATCTCCTTGTCCTTGGCGAGGGTGTTGGTGATCAGCGCAAAAATGCGCTCGTGCCGGCCGAGGACCGCGCCGACGCCGAGCGCCGCCTCGCGCCGGATCGCGGGGTCGGGGCTGGACAAGAGGTCGAACACCTCGGCCTCGCCGAGCTCCTGTTCGCGAAACGGAAAGCGCAATTCGGCCGCGGTCTGGTCAAACAGCCGGGTCCAGGCGGAACGGCCGGCGACGGATTTCTCGTGCAGCAGCTTTTCGAGTTCGTCGGACAACTGGTGCGGGCGAAAGGCGCGCAGATCGCGCAGCCACGGCCGATAGCGGGCAAGCGCCGGGTCGGCCAGCTTTGCTTTGAGCGCAGCGTCGTCGATTCGGTTCAGTTCGAGCGTGAAAAACAAGAGCGTCGTCGAGACCGCGTTGATGCGCTCCTGCATCGTCTGAAAGAACCGGCCGATCTCCGGATCGACAAGATCGCCGGCATGGATCAGCGAAGCGTAGCTGATGATGCGCCCGGCGATCTCCTCAAGCCGCTCGTACTCTGCCACCGCGGCGCCGAGTTCGGCCCCCGAAAGAGTGGCGAGCCGCCCTTCGCAACGGGCGCGGAACGCCTCGGCGTCGGCGGCCAGTGTTTCCAGATCGCGCGTGAGCGCCGGGCTGTCGCGCCCGGGATAGAGATCCGTGAGGTCCCACTCGGGCAGAGATCCCAACGCCCCGGCCCGCTCTGCTGCCGTCTCGGCGACCGCATCCATCGGCATTCCCCGGTCTTTCTGCTCCGGGCGAGATATGGGGCCGGCAGCCGAGGGCGCCAAGCGCGGCACGGCACGCCCGCTATTCCGCCGCGCCCGCAAACCTCGTAGAAGAGCGGCGGTGCGGCCGGGGAACACCAGTGGGAACCATCGATTTCGACAACTGCCGCAGTCTGCCGGCGATGTTTTTCGCGCAGGCGCAGCGGCGCGCGAACAAGCCGTTTCTGTGGCAGAAGACGACGGGCCGCTATCGCCCGATGACCTGGAGAGAAACCGCGGACGCAGTGCGGCGTCTGGCGGCGGGCCTTTTGTCGCTCGGCATCGCGCGCGGCGAACGCATCGCTCTCATCGCCGAGAACCGGCCGGAATGGGTGGTCGCCGATCTTGCGATCATGAGCGTCGGCGCCGTCACGGTGCCGGCTTATACCAGCAACGGCGTCGAGGATCATCGCCATCTCTTCGCCGACAGCGCCGCCGCCGCCGCAATTGTCTCAAAGCCGGCGCTCTCGGCGCGCGTATTGGCTGCGGCCAATCAGGTCGCCGCGATGCGCTCGGTAATCGCGATCGAGGAACCGGCCGGGCAGGCGAGCAGTGTCGATCTGCACACCTGGAGTGCGGTCATGGCACGCGGGGCCGAGAGCGGAGAGGATATCGCCAATCGGATCGCGGCTCTCGAACCGGACGATACCGCCTGCCTGATCTATACTTCGGGCACCGGCGGCACGCCAAAGGGGGTGATGACGACGCATCGCAACATCCTCGCCAATTGCCGCGGCGCCTTTCGCGTGCTCGAAATCCTGGGGTTGGGCGAGGAGGTGTTTCTGTCCTTTCTGCCGCTGTCGCATTCCTATGAGCACACGGCGGGGCTGATGTTCCCGATCTCGATCGGC
Organism: Allostellaceae bacterium; assembly: GCA_050730055.1. Classification (GTDB taxonomy): domain Bacteria; phylum Pseudomonadota; class Alphaproteobacteria; order ATCC43930; family CGMCC-115725; genus AP-15. Next base: position 2,761 of record JBOHMF010000150.1, on the reverse strand, counting down.
GCCCAGATCTATTTTGCCGAAGGCGCCGACACGCTCGCCGCCAATATGCCGGAAGCGCACCCGACGATCATGACCGCGGTGCCGCGGCTTTATGAGGTCCTGCACCAGCGCGTCCGCCACGCGGTCGCACGCGAAAGCCGGGTGAAGCGCCGGTTGTTTGAACAGGCGGTGGCGATCGGGCAGAAGCGGATCGCGGGCGAGAGATTGAACGCTCGCGAGCGCACGCTTGATCCCCTCCTCGACCGGCTGGTGCGAGCAAAGATGCGGCGCCGCTTTGGCGGACGGTTGAAGGCGATGATCTCGGGCGGGGCACCGCTCAACCCCGATATCGGTCTGTTTTTTCTCGCGCTCGGGGTCACCCTGCTGCAGGGTTACGGTCAGACCGAGGCGGCGCCGGTGATCGCCTGCAACCCGCCCGGGCGGGTCAAGATCGACACCGTCGGCCCGCCCTTCGACGGGGTCGCGGTGCGCCTTGCCGAGGATGGCGAGCTTCTTGTCCAGGGCGACAATGTGATGAAGGGGTACTGGAACGACCCCGAAGGAACTACCCGCGCCCTCGCCGGGGGCTGGCTGCATACCGGCGATGTCGGTCTCATCGACGCCGACGGTTATATCCGCATCACCGAGCGCAAGCGCGATTTCATCAAGAACTCCGGTGGCGAGATGATCGCGCCGGCGCGCGTCGAGGGCTATCTGACCTTGGAGCCGGAAATCGCCCAGGTCATGGTGTCGGGCGATCGCCGCCCCTATCTCGTCGCCGTCATCGTCCCCGACCCGGAGCTGGCCACCGATGGGGTCGATCCGCAAAAGGCGGTTGCGGCGGCGGTCGCGCGGGTCAATCATGCCCTGGCGCCGGCTGAGCGCGTGCGGCGCTTTGTGATCGCCGCGGAGCCGTTCACGATCGCCAACGGCCAGTTGACCCCGACCCTCAAGATCCGGCGTCACGCCATTCGCGAGACCTACGGCGCCGTGCTCGACCGGCTCTACGACGGCAAGAGCGCCGCCGCTTGAGTCCTTGCGAAAGAGGCAGACCATGCGTCTGAAAGGCAAGATCGGCATTGTCACGGCGGCGGCCTCGGGGATGGGGCGGGCCGGCGCCTTGCGTTTTGCGCGCGAGGGGGCGGCGGTCGGGGTCGCCGACATCGATGCGGACGGCGTCGCGGCGGTGGTGCGCGAGATCGCCGCGGCGGGCGGCCGGGTTCTCAGCCTTGTCGGCGATCTGCGCCAGGACGCCTTTGCCCGTGAGATTGTGCGCCGTACCGCCAATGCGTTTGGCGGTCTCGATTTTGTCTGGAACCATGTCGGCCATCCCGGTCCCGCCGCGGTCGAGGGGATCGACATGGCCGATTTTGAGATCGCGCTCGATCTCAACCTGCGCAGCGTCCTGGTCACGACCGAGGCGGCAATCCCGGAGATGCGGGCGCGCGGCGGCGGCGCCCTGCTCTACACCGCCTCGACCTCGGGGCTGCACGGCTCGGGCTTCAGCCCGGTCTATTCGATGGCCAAGTTCGGCGTCGTCGGCTTTGTCAAGGCATTGGCAAAGCGTCTCGCACCGGACGGGATTCGCGTCAACGCGGTCTGCCCCGGGCCGATCGACACGCCGATGCTGCGCGTCTTTGTCGCCCGCCCCGACCAGCAGCGCACCGCCGGGATGGACCGGGAGGCGCTGGTCCAGCAGCGCGGGCGGCAGATCCCGCTGGGCCGCACCGGCCGTCCCGAAGAGATTGCCAACGCCGCTCTTTTTCTGCTCTCCGACGAAGCCTCCTTTGTCACCGGCGCGGCCCTGCCGGTCGATGGTGGCGCGACGGCTTGACCGACCCTCTCCCGCACCGCAGGAGAGGGTTGCTCGTCCGGCCGCCCGTCACAGTCGCTATTCCGCAGCAACCCGCTCTGGCGGAGCGACGCGCTGCATCAGTTCCTGTACGGTCATCACGTGAGCCGTCGAGAAGGCCAAGACAATCAACGTCGCGCGGTGGACCTCTTCCGCGGCCAAGGCACCTTGTCCGACATCCGGGTAATCGAACGTGCCGGTCGCGTCAGACAGGAAGATGACCCGGTAATTGTGGAACATGGCATCGCGGGCGGTCGCGTGACAGCAGTTCTCGGTCGTCGTGCCCGAGATAATCACCGTGTCTATGCCCCACTCGCGCAGGATCATGTCAAGATCGGTCGCGAAAAAGGCGCTATAGCGGTGTTTCTTGATGACGTGCTCGCCGGCCGCAGGGGCAAGGTCGGGGAAGATCTCGACACCCGGCGTTCCCTCCACGAGGCACGACCGGTCCGCGACCGGCGCATACAGGTCGTCGTATAGCCCCATGTCGCAGCCATCGCGACGATGCACGTGGGCTGTGTAGATGATGCGGATGCCTTTTTCTCGGCAAAATGCGAGGACGGCGGCGAGTTTGGGAACCATCGCCGCAGCCTGTGCGGATCTCAGCGCGGCACCTTCGGCAACAAAGTCGTTCTGCATGTCAACGACGATCATTGCCGTCTTGCTCGGATCGAGCGCATCGATGCGGTACGGCATGGGCAGATCCTTGTCTCTGGCGCATCGTGCGCCGCTCGGCTTGGCTCTCGATAAAATACTTATACCAGATCTCTTTGAGAGGAACCCCAGGGGTGTCATTGCGAGTGCAGCGAAGCAATCTCGGCAAGCCGGGTGCCGTGTATCGAGATTGCTTCGTCGCTCCGCTCCTAGTGGATACCACCTGACAGAAGACTCCCATTTTCAGTATCGCTCAGAGTCGTTTTGTGCGAGGCT
>JBOHMF010000149.1:0-9418 GCA_050730055.1 Allostellaceae bacterium | reverse complement strand
GGAGAAGGTTTCGCGGGTCCAGGCCGCCAGGATGAAGTCGAGCGCCTCGTCAAAGCGTGCGCGGCTCTCCTCGGGCGGGATGTGATAGTGCGCATAGAGCCGCGCGATCCCGCGGCCGACGCCAAATTCGAGCCGGCCGTCGCTCAGAATGTCGGCGATCGCCGCCTCCTCGGCGACCTTGATCGGATTGTGCAGCGGCAACAACGTCACCGCCGTACCAAGACGGATGCGGCTCGTCCGCGTTGCCGCCGCGGCCAGCACCATCAGCGGATCGGCGAGGATCGAGAAGGTGCGGCTGAAATGGATTTCGCCGAGCCAGACGGTATCAAAGCCGATCCGGTCGCCGAGTTCGATCTGCGCCAGGATGTCGCGATAGCGCTGGTGCTCGGTGTCCCCGCTCGCGCACGGCAGTTGGTCAAAAAAGCCGAAGCGCATGGTTCCTCCCCGCGGGCGATGATCGCCCGGATCAGTGTGTCGCCGGGGTCGCGCCGAGACAATGCCGGAATGACCAGACCCGCATCGCCCGCTGCCGACCCGGCTCGGTCCCGCCGCGGATCAGCAGTTGTCGGAGAGCAGGAAGGCCGGAAAGCGGCTGCGGCGCAGATCGCGCCCGGTGATCTCGACATCGCCCTCCGCAGTCAAGAGACGCGCGCGCAGCTTCTCTTCGGCAGCGATCTCAAAGGCGGTGCGCTCGCGGTAATAGGCATCGAGGCATTGCGACGGCGTCGCGGCATGGCCCAAAATGTGCCGGAACGCTGCGCGCGGGATGCGGACGACGCCCTGGTAGGCGCCGATGCCGACGGTAAATTCGAGAGCTTCCTGCTCTTCGTTCCAGCGCGCTTCACCGGGAAAGGCGAAAAACATGGGTTTCCGCTGTTCATGTTAAGTTCCCCTCAAATGCCACACGCCGGCCCCGCTGTCGAGCCTTTTTCAAAAAATTTCCAAAATAACAGATAGAGGAAGACCTTACCGCCGTGCTTTCGCGATCACAGGAGGCCGAGTTCGAGCCGGGCTTCCTCGGTCATCCGCTCCGGCGACCAGGGCGGCGACCATACCAGCTTGACGCGCACTTCGGTCACACCGGGAACCGTGCGGATCGCCGTCTCGACCTCGCCCGGCATACTGGCGGCGACCGGGCAGGCCGGCGTCGTCAGGGTCATCTCGACATAGATAAGCCCGCCCTTTTTGACGAGCAATTCATAGATCAGCCCGAGTTCGACCAGATCGAGCGGGATCTCGGGGTCGCGCACCGTCTTTAGCGCTTCGAGGACAGGCTCCAGCAATTGCGGATCATCCTCGCCCCCTTCCGGGCGCTCGACCTCATCGCCGGCGTCGTTCTCTTCGGGAAAATCAAAAAAGTCGCGCGGCTCCTCGGTCGAATCCATCACTTTACTCCGTCTTGACGGTGGCGTCGGGCGAGGCGCCCTTCAAGGCCGATTCGAGCGCGTGCCAGGACAGGGTCGCGCACTTGACCCGCGCCGGATACGCCTTTACGCCGGTCAAAGGTTCGAGCCGCTCCATGTCCTCCGCCAGCGCCTCGGGCAGTTCCGTCTCCGCGTCGCCGGTGACGCGGGCGTGAAAGTGCCGGAACAGCGCCTCGGCCTCGGCCACCGTCTTGCCCTTCAGCACCTCGGTCATCAGCGAGGCGGCGGCCGTTGAGATCGCGCAGCCGCGGCCCTCAAAGCTGACATCGGCGATGCGCTCGCCATCGAGCGCGAGATAGACGGTCACGCGGTCGCCGCACAGCGGGTTGTGGCCGCGCGCGGTGCGGGTCGGCGCCACGATCTTGCGGAAGTTCCGCGGATGGCGGCCGTGATCGAGAATGATGTCCTGGTAGAGTTCGCGCAGATCCATCATGGCCGGAACATCTCCCGCGCGGCGTCGAGCGCCGCGCAGAGCGCGTCGATGTCGCGCTCGTCGTTGTAGACGCCGAGCGAGGCGCGGGTCGTCGCGCCATAGCCCAGCTTGTCGAGCAGCGGTTGCGCGCAATGATGACCCGCGCGCACCGCGACATGATGCTGGTCGAGCACGGTGGCGACATCGTGCGGGTGCACGCCGTCGAGGTCAAAGGACAGGATGCCGAGCCGGTGCTGGCCGGCGCCAATGAGCGTCAGTCCCGGCACCCGCGACAGCCGATCGACACCGTAGCCGGTCAGCGCCTCCTCGTGCGCGAGGATGCGCTCGCGCCCCAAGGACTCGATAAAATCGAGCGCCGTGCCGAGGCCAATCGCGCCCGAGATGTCGGGAGTGCCGGCCTCAAAGCGCTGCGGCGGGTCGAGATATTCGGTCTTCTCAAAGGTGACGTTGGCGATCATCTCGCCGCCGCCCTGCCAGGGCGGCATCGCCCGGAGCAGTTCATAACGGCCGTAGAGAGCGCCGATCCCGGTCGGGCCGTACATCTTGTGACCGGAAAAGGCGTAGAAGTCGCAGCCCAGCGCCTGCACATCCACCGGCAGGCGCGGCGCCGCCTGGCAGCCGTCGATGAGAACCCTGGCGCCATAGCGATGAGCGAGCTTGACCACGGTCTCGACCGGCACCCGCGCGCCGCTGGCGTTGGCCACATGGGTCATCGCGACGAGCCGCGTTTTTGGCGACAGGCGCGCCTCAAAGCCGGACAGATCGAGACCGCCGGTGGCGTCGATCGGGGCGATGACGAGACGGATGCCGAGGCGCTCGCGCAGCATCTGCCACGGCACGATGTTCGAATGATGTTCGAGTTCGCTGATCAGGACCTCGTCGCCTGCCTTCAGAAAGGCCGGACCCCAGCTTTGCGCGACCAGATTGATCGCCTCGGTGGCGCCGCGCACAAACACGATCTCGCGCGCCTCGGCGGCGTTCAGAAAGCGCCGCACCGTGTCGCGCGCCGCCTCGTAGAGATCGGTCGAGCGCGCCGACAGGCGGTAGACACCGCGATGCACATTGGCGTAGTCGGTGCGGTAATACTCGGCGACACGATCGATGACGGCGCGCGGCTTTTGCGCGCTGGCCCCGGAATCGAGATAGACGAGATCCGGGTTATTGGCAAAGATCGGAAACTCATGGCGCAGCCGGCGCGGATCAAACCCGTTCACTCCGGGAGCGCCGCCCGGCCTGGTTGCCGTCGGCAGGCTCATTCCTGTTCCTCCAATTCCCTCAGACGCCGGCCGAGCCGCGCCGAGAGGCGCGCGCGCAGGGCCGGGGACCCGACCTGTTCGATCGCCTCGTGCAGAAAAGCCTCGATCAGGAGCCGCCGCGCCTCGGCGGACGGGATGCCGCGGCTCGCCAGATAAAAGAGGGCGGCCGGGTCGAGATCGCCGACCGCGGCGCCGTGGCTGCATTTCACATCATCGGCAAAGATTTCGAGTTCGGGCTTGGTGTCGATGACCGCGCGCCGGCCCAGAAGGAGATTGCGGCTCAACTGGTGGGCATCGACCTTCTGCGCGCCCGCGCGCACCGTGATGCGGCCCTGAAAGGCGCCGTGCCCGCGCCCGGCCGCCACCCCCTTGAAAAGTTCGCGGGTCTCGCCGCCCGGCGCCTGATGATCGACGATGGTAACGAGATTGGCCTGCCGGCGGCCGGCAACGAGAAAGGCACCGTTGAGCGCCGAGCATGTCCCCGCGCCCTCGGCGCGCACGCTCTCTTCGCGCCGCACCGTGCCGCCGTCCAGCACCAGCGCAAAATCCGTGAGGCGCGCGGCGGCATCGAGGCGCGCCGTCGTCTCGCCAAAATGCACCGCCGCGCCCGCTTCCTCGATCAGCGTCGTGCGCGTCAACCCGGCACCCTCGCCGAGGTGCAGCGCGACCACGTCATTGCGCCAGATGCGGCCGGCACCGGCGCCGGCAAAGGTCTCGACAATCTCGGCGCGCGCGCCGGCCGCGAGCGAAACCAGGCTGCGCGTGTGAAAAGCCCCCTCGCCTTTGGCCGAGGTCAGGTGAAGAATCTCGATCGGCCGACCGAGCACACCGCCGGGCGCGATGTCGAGCACAAAACCATCGGCAAAAAAGGCGGTGTTGAGCGCCGCAAAGGCGCCCGCGGCATCCTCCGCCCTCCCGATCGCCTCCAGCACCAGATCCGGCCGCTCGGCGATGGCCGCCTGCATCGAACCGAGCCGGACACCGGCGGGCAACCCCGCGAGCCGCGACAGTTCGGGCGCAAAACGCCCATCGAGCAGCACAAGGCGCCACCCCGCTTCGGCAAAACCGTGCTCGGCGACAAGCGCCCGCGCCGCGGCATCGGCCCGGTGCTGTGCCGCCGGCAGGATCGGCTCTTCGGCGAGTGCCGTGAGATCGAGATAGCGCCAAGCTTCGCCGCGCCGGCTTGGAAAGCCCAGTTCGGCAAAACGCGCCAGTGCGCGCTCGCGCGCGGCGGCGAGCCAATCGGGTTCGCCCGCGAACCGACGGAAGGCGTCAAGATAGGGCCGGGCTTCGGGCCTGACCGGGAAATCGAGAACGGCGCTCATCGCCGAGTCCTAGGCCGCCTCATCGGCGGGACCATAACCGCGGCGTTCCAGTTCCTGCGCCAAGGTCTTGTCGCCGGTCTCGACAATGCGACCGCCTTGCAGGACGTGCACATAATCCGGCTCGACGTAATCGAGAAGCCGCTGGTAATGGGTGATCATGACGATCGCGCGGGTCGGCGCGCGCGCCGCGTTGATGCCGTGCGCGACCACCTTCAAGGCGTCGATGTCAAGACCGCTGTCGGTCTCGTCGAGGATCGCGAGGCGCGGCTCCAGCATCGCCATCTGAAAGATCTCGTTGCGCTTTTTCTCGCCGCCGGAAAACCCGACATTGACCGCGCGCTGCAACAGATCCTCGCCGATTTCGAGCTCCTTCAGCCTGGCGCGCACGGCGCGCAGAAACTGGCCGGCGTCGAGTTCGGGTTCGCCCCGGTGGCGCCGGGCTGCGTTTACCGCGGCGCGCAGAAAATACATGTTGTTGACGCCCGGGATCTCGACCGGATACTGGAAGGCGAGAAACACGCCCTCGCGCGCCCGCTCGTCGGCTGGCATCGCCAAGAGATCGCGGCCGAGGTAGCTGACGCTGCCCTCTGTGATCTCATAGCCCTCGCGCCCGGCGAGCACCGCGGCGAGCGTCGATTTGCCCGAGCCGTTTGGCCCCATGATCGCGTGCACCGCTCCGGCCGCGATCGAGAGATCGATGCCTTTGAGGATCTCGCGTCCGTCGAGCAGCCGGGCATGAAGATTTCTTATTTCGAGCATCATCAATTGACGGACCTCACTCCCGCACGCCTTGCCGCTCGGCGATCCGCACGATCAGCGACAGCATCCGCGACATGCGTTCTTCCTGAACGGCGTACCGTCGCTCCATCGCACCAAAGCGGCCTTCGAGCGCGCCGAGGCGCGCTTCCAAGCCATCAAAACGCGCTTCCAAGCCATTAAAACGCTGTTGCAGATCGCGCACGTCAGCGGTCAGCGCCATCAATCGCGCGCCCACCAGGTCGAGGGTGATGGTTTCCTCGCTCATGTCGTCACCCGACACTGCCTTCGAGGCTGACGGCGAGGAGCTTTTGCGCCTCGACCGCAAATTCCATCGGCAGTTCCTTCAGGACCTCCTTGCAGAACCCGTTGACGATCAGCGACACCGCGTCCTCTTCGGTGAGGCCGCGCTGGCGGCAATAGAACAACTGGTCCTCGCTGATCTTTGAGGTCGTCGCCTCGTGCTCGACCCGCGCCGAGGGGTTGCGCACCTCGATATAGGGCACGGTATGGGCGCCGCATTTGTCGCCGATCAAGAGCGAATCGCATTGCGTGTAGTTGCGGGCGCCCTCAGCGCGCGGCTGCACCCGCACGAGGCCGCGATAGGTGTTCTGGCCGTGCCCGGCCGAGATCCCCTTGGACAGGATCGTCGAAGAGGTGTTGCGGCCGATGTGGATCATCTTGGTCCCGGTATCGGCCTGCTGGCGGTTGTTGGTGATCGCCACCGAATAGAACTCGCCGACCGAATCGTCGCCTTCCAGGATGCAGCTCGGGTATTTCCAGGTGATCGCCGAGCCGGTTTCCACCTGGGTCCACGAGATTTTTGAGCGTGCGCCGCGGCAGGCGCCGCGCTTTGTCACAAAATTGTAGATGCCGCCTTTGCCCTCGGCGTCGCCCGGATACCAGTTCTGCACAGTCGAATACTTGATCTGCGCGTCCTCGTGCGCGATCAGTTCGACGACAGCCGCGTGCAACTGGTTCTCGTCGCGCTGCGGCGCGGTGCAGCCTTCGAGATAGCTGACAGTGGCGCCCTTGTCGGCGATCAGCAGCGTGCGCTCAAACTGCCCGCTTTTGGCCGCGTTGATGCGGAAATAGGTACTGAGCTCCATCGGGCAGCGCACGCCCGGCGGGATATAGGCAAAGGAGCCGTCGCTGAACACCGCCGCGTTGAGGGCGGCAAAGAAATTGTCGTTCTGCGGCACCACGCTGCCGAGATAACGGCGCACCAGATCGGGGTGCTCGCGCACCGCCTCGCCCATCGAGCAGAAGAGGATGCCAAGCCGGGCAAGCTGGCCCTTGAAGGTCGTCGCCACCGAGATGCTGTCGAATACGGCATCGACCGCGACCCCGGCCAGCGCCTCGCGCTCCCTCAGTGGAATCCCGAGCTTCTCATAGGTACGCAGCAGCTCGGGATCGACCTCGTCGAGCGATTGTGGCGCCGTCTTGTTTTTGGGCGCGGAAAAATAGGTCGCGGCCTGATAGTCGATCGGGGCCAGCGACAATTTGGCCCAGTCGGGCGGGGTCATCTCGCACCAGGCGCGAAAGGCGGCGAGCCGCCATTCGAGAAGCCACGACGGCTCCTCTTTCTTGGCCGAGATGAAGCGGATCGTCTCCTCACTCAGGCCGGGCGGCGCGCTCTCCGCCTCGATGTCGGTGACAAAGCCGTATTTGTAGCCCTCGCGCGACAGCGCGCGGACGGTTTCGAGCGTATCGAGCGAAGCGGTCATCGAGCTATCCGAAAAGGGTCAGGTTCTGGCAGCGTGGGACAGCGGCGGCGTGAGCATGGCAAACATCGCCGCAGGGACCATCTTGTCGAGCGAGATCGCCGCCAGCGCCTCGCCGACCGCGCGGTTGATCGCCGCCCAGTGCGGCCGGGTCGGGCAGAAGGTCGTGCGCGTGCACTCGGCGACATGGACCGAGCACTGCGTCAGCCCGATATCGCCGTCGATCGCGGCAACCACTTCGGCGAGCGAGATCGCGGGTGCGCCGCGCGCCAGACGATACCCGCCCGCGGCCCCGCGCGCGGCTGTGACCAGCCCGGCGCGCGCCAGGGCCTTCAGAACCTTGGCAACCGTCGCCGGAGGCAGCCGCGTCGCCGCTGCGACCGCGGCGGCGGTCACCTGGCGTTCAGGATCGGCGGCGAGGTGGGCCGCAATGATGACGCCGTAATCCGCCAGCTTGCTGAGAATGATCATGGCTCACATATCGGACCGGGCCGGTCCGATATATGGCCTTGTTGCAAAATCCGTCAAGACGCGCGGGAGTCGACCCGGGTCAGCGCGTCGGAGCGTCTGCCAGGGCGCGCTCGATCGCGTTGAACACCTGGCTCGGGCGGAACGGCTTGTGCAAAAACCCGGCCGGTTGGGCCAGCCGGGCGCATTCGACGATGTGCGGATCAACCGCGCCTGAGAGAAAGATCGGCAGCACGCCAAACTGCTCGCGCAGGGTGCAGGCGACCTCGATGCCGTTTACCGGCCCCTTGAGGCGAATATCGACAAGCGCCAGATCGGGGGGATCGGCAAAGGCGAGCGACAGCGCCTCCGGTCCGGACGAGGCGATCGCCACGTTAAAGCCCGATTCTTCGAGGACATCCTTGATCGAGCTGGCGAGGAGCGGATTGTCCTCGACCACCAGGATGCCGGAGCGCCGTTTTGATCCGCCGGCGCCGGGGGTTTCTGCGTTTCTCGCCATCGGTCCCTTCCGTTCCGGCCGGCCGGCGGGATCATGTGAGGCGATTGTCTCGCTTCTCCCCGACGGGCATAAGCAGGTTTCCCAAAGCATCAACGCAAAGCGGTTACCAAAGCTTTAACGGGTGTTTCGCAGAATTTAACTCCAGTTAACTCAAGAACATGAAGATCCTCATCGTCGAAGACGACCGCGAGACCGCCTCCTATCTCGGGAAGGGTCTCGGCGAAAGCGGCTATACGGTCGATCGCGCCGGGGACGGGCGCGATGGTCTCTACCTCGCCAGTTCGGGCGGCTATGATGCGATCGTCCTCGACCGCATGCTGCCCGGCATGGACGGGCTGGCGATGCTCGGCGCCTTGCGGACTGCCGAGATCCGCACGCCGGCGCTGATCCTGAGCGCGCTCGGTCAGGTCGATGACCGGGTCCGGGGATTGCGCGCCGGCGCCGACGATTATCTCGTCAAGCCCTTTGCCTTCAGCGAACTCCTGGCGCGCCTCGAAGCCCTCTTGCGCCGGGGCGCGGGCGCGCCAAGCGCGACCGGGCTGCGCGTCGGCGATCTCGAACTCGATCTGCTGACGCGCACGGTGAAACGTCAGAGCAAACCGATCGAGCTGTTGCCGCGCGAGTTCCGGCTGCTCGAATACCTGATGCGCAACGCCGGTCATGTGGTCACCCGAACCATGCTGCTGGAGCACGTGTGGGATTACCATTTCGACCCGCAGACCAATGTCATCGACGTTCACATCAGCCGATTGCGGCAGAAGATCGACAAGAACTTTGATCACCCGCTGCTGCACACCGTGCGCGGCGCCGGCTATTGCCTGCGCCCACCCGAATGACCGGCGCCGCGGTGCTCGCCGAAACCCTCGCCCCGCCGCCGCGGCGGCTCTCGATCGCCGGGTGCGGGCGGCTCCTGCGCACCCACGCCTTCCGCCTCGCCGCCCTTTATTTTCTGGTCTTTGCCGTCTCGGTGCTGGGGGTTCTGCTGTTTGTCTATTGGACCAGCGCCGATTTTGTCGAGCGCCAGACCGAGGCGACGCTCGATGCCGAGATCACCGGCCTGTCGGAACAATATGCCGAGCGCGGCCTGTCGGGTCTGGTGCAGATCGTGGCGGCGCGCAGCGCCGGCAATCGCGGCGACCCGATGCTCTATCTGGTGACCGACCCTGAGGGCCGCCCGCTCGCCGGCAATCTCGCCGGCTGGCCGACGGGCGCGCCGGTGCGGCGCGGCTGGCTGTCGTTCACGATCCTGACCGGCAGCGCCGGCCGGCGCGAGATCCATCCCGCCCGCGGCACGGTGTTTCTCATCCCCGGCGGTTATCACCTTCTGGTCGCTCGCGATATCAGCGATGCCGATGCCTTTCGCGATCGCATCAAGCTGACCCTCCTGTGGTCGGGGCTGATGGCGCTCGTTCTCGGCCTCCTCAGCGGAGTGACGATGAGCCGCAAGCTCCTCGGCCGGGTCGAGCGCGTCAACCGCACCAGCGAGCGGGTGATGGCCGGTAATCTGGCGGATCGCGTCCCGCTCGAAGGGAC
>JBOHMF010000148.1:0-9443 GCA_050730055.1 Allostellaceae bacterium | reverse complement strand
CAGCACCAGCGCACCACGGCAAGCGGATCGAGCGGATCGACCTTCGCGCCCGCCCGCCGCACCGGGGCGGCGGTGGGGTCGAACCAGCGCCGCTCGGGTTCGGCAGCGACGGCGGAAAGGCTCGCGGCGCGCTCCCCGACAAAGCTCGTGTGCGCGCGGCCCGCCAGGAAATCCTCGTCACGCAGCACCGCTTGCAGAAACGGGATGCTGGTCTCTGCGCCCGCGATGCGGAACTCCGACAGCGCGCGCCCCGCCTCTGCCTGCCGCGGCATCGGCGAGCTGCCCGGAGGCAGCGTGTGCCGATCACGCCCGCTCTCTCCAGCCGCGCCAACTCCGCCCCGTCCAGACCCGGCTCGCCGCCCGGCACCTGAGCATTGTGCTCACCAAGCGGCGGCGGAACGCCGCGGCCGAGAGGGTTTTGCCTGGTCCGGGGTCACGAGTCCTCCCCGCTCAGAGATCGAGAACGAGCGCCGGGTCGCCGCCGGCCCGCTGTCCTGCCTCACGGCTCGGGATCGCGCAGCACAGCAGGACCTCACCCGCGCCGCGTGCCGCGAGCGGCTCCTCGACATACTCGACTGCGCCGCCGGCGAGGCGTGTCGTGCAGGTGCCGCAGATCCCGGAACGGCAGCCAAAGGCCGGTGCAAGCCCCTGCGCCTCGGCGAATTCGAGCAACGTCCCCTTGTCGCGCGACCACTCGGCGATGATGGCGGATTTTGCAAAGCGCACTGTCACCGCGCCCTCGATCGTTGCGCCGGGAGCGGTCCGCGGCGCGGGAAGCAGCTCGACCCTGAGCGCCGCCCCGGTCGCGAACGACTCGCAGTGAAGCCGCTCCGGGCGCACGCCGAACCCCGCGAGACCGTCGTAGAGCGACTGCATAAAACCTGGGGGTCCGCACAGGTAAAAGTCGTAGTCGCCAAACGGCAACACCTCCTTCAGCACGTCGAGCGTGACATGGCCCTCGCCGTCATGGGTGACGCCAAGCCGGTCCGCGGCATCGGGCCGGCTGTAGCGGACATGCACCGTCATCGCCGGATGCCGGGCGGCCAGCGCGCGGACATGCTCGGCAAAGGCATGGACCCTGCCATTGGCGGTGCCGTGGATGAAAGTGAGCGGTCGGAACCTGCCGGTCCGCTCGCCTTCCGCGACGATCTGGCCCGCCATCGCGATCATCGGCGTCAGACCGACGCCGCCGGACAGCATCACGACCGGGCGCTCCGACAAAGGGTCGAGCACAAACTTGCCGCGCGGCCTCAGCGCCTCGATGCGGAAGCCGGGTTTTGCGTGTGCCTGCAGAAAGCGCGACACGAGCGCGTTGTCCTCGCCGCGCCGGATCGACAATCGATAATGGTCCGGGTTTGGCGTCGTCGAGATCGTGTAGGTGCGCAAAGCCGGCTGCTCCTCTCCCGGGACCCTTACCCGGATCGGCAGAAACTGTCCGGGCTCCCAGGGATCGAGCGGCTTGCCATCAAGGCGGCGCAGGTAGAACGAGGTGATGATCTCGCTTTCGGGTTCAGTCTTGAACACTTCGAGGGCGACGGTGGCGTTGCGCTCGCTGTCCGGCGCGGCCGAGGCGTCGGCGACAAGTGGAACCGTGCGCGATACCGCCTCCGCGCCCGCGGCATGGGGGCGCGGCCGGATGGGTTCGCCGGAGAGCGCCTCGACGACGAGCTTCTGGAAATGGATGGCCAAGTGCTCGCTGTTGACAAGAAATCGGCCCCGGTCAGGAAGACCGCCCAGCAGCCCCTGCTGCACCGCGTCGGTCAGGATGTCGTCCTCCTCGCCGACCTCCCGGTTGAAGACGATCAGCTCCCGCGCGAATTCCTCGCTGACACCCGGCGCGAAATACTGCTCGGAAAAGCCTTTTGTCCGGTTTGGCCCGTTTGGCATCCAGACGTCGATCGACAGGTTTGGAAAACCGGGATTGATGTTGATCGTCAGGTTCGGCCATAGGAGGTGGTATTGCGCCTGCGCCACCGCGCCGGCGACATCGTAGATCCGGGCCGCGCTTCTGCCTTCCAGCGCCGACGGGCGCACCATGCCGCGCTGCGAGAGGAACCAGCCGTATGCGGTCAGATCATAGTTCTCGGGCAGCACGTCGATTGCCGCGCTGAAGCCCGGATGCGCGACCGGGCAATGGTAGCATTCGAGATAGTTCTCGAGCATCGTCTTCCAGTTCGCGCGTGCTTCCCAATCCTCGCGGCTGTGCAGCTGCAAACTCGCCAGATCGATCCCGCTGTCGGCGACGATGTCGAGCACTCCGCCAAAACAGGCGGCGAGCGCGGGCGCGTCGCGATCGAGATTGACAAAGACAAATGGACCCAGCGCCTCGACGCGTACCGGCAAGAGCGGGTAGTTTTCGAGCCGAAAGCCGGGTTCGGCGGCCGAGCGCGGCACGCCCTTGAGAACACCCTCAAGATCGTAGGCCCAGGCGTGATACTTGCACTGCATGACCGTAGCGTTGCCGCGGCCTTTCATCACGAGATGCCGGCGATGCCGGCAGACATTGACAAAGCCCGCGAGCCCCTTGTCGTTGCGGACCACGACGACCGGGATCTCGCCGGCCTGGCCGGTGACATAATCCCCCGGTTCGGCCAGCTCGCTGAGCGGTCCGATGTAATTCCAGCTTTTGCGGAAGATCCGATGGATTTCCTTATCGGTGATCGCGGGATCGGTATACCAGTGCGCCGGCAGCGACTCGCCGCGGTCGAGGGCCGCGATCAGGTTCGCAGGATTGTCCACGATCCGGCTCATGCCGATGTCCTTCTGTCCTTCTGCGCAATCGGCACTGACGCTGCCATCTCGGGTTGCGGCGAGTCCTTGAGCGCCAGGAGCGGGGCAAAGACGATCAAGGCTGCACCGACGATGACCGTTGCATGAAAAAAGCCAAGCCGCGACGATGCTGCGATGCCTGGCGATCACCTCGTCCCGAGACAGCGGGCTGCGCTTCTGATCGATCGGCTCGCAGACCAGCGCCATCGCCGCCTGCACCCTATGAATGACGATGCGCGCGATCGCATCGCGCCGCCCATCGTCGCGCGCGGCAAGCCGCAGAACCGCATCGTTGACCGACCGGATGTCGGAGCGGCATGGGTAATATTTCGCCGTTTCCACGATCGCGAGGCCGTCGCCTTCGCCGATCGCGAGCACCTCCGGCGCGGGGGAGCCGGAACAGGCATGCAGATATGTCAATCGGCGTACGCATTTCACGCCGATGTATATGCCTTCTCGCTGCCCGCACTATAGCATCTGTTGGAATTGGGGCTATTTGCCATGTTTCGTCTACATCGCTCGGGTTCAGACGGTTCGGATGCCGCGTCACGATCCCGACAAACGCCAGCAACCGTACGTCGTGTCGAATGCTGCCGTCACCAGCTGCGTAAATCTTCCGCCTGCACAAAAGTTGCCACCGACTCCGCCAAAGGTAATGGCTCCGTTCTCCAATATCAGGGTCACTTTCCGGCCGTACCACCCGCCGTTCATCGTTCTGATGCCGGTGTTTCCCGCGATGCGCACGGTCGGATTCACTGGCAGGTTGATCGTTGCAGCCGACGCGACCCGCGGCTCTCGGTCGTCTATGCCGAGATTGTCGGCAATGATCGCGCTGGCGTTGATCTCTGGCAATGCGCCTGCGACCGGCCTCTTGTCGCCTGTGAAATCGTTTCCCTTGATCAGGATGTCATCGACGCCACGGCCGAGCCGAATAGCGGCGGCTTCGCCGGGTCCGTTGGCATTGTCGCAAGACCCGGCAATCTTGCTGTTGCGGATTGCGAGGTCTCTGATGTCGTGGCGGAGCACAACCCCCCAATAGGCGTCCTTACGATATGAGCTCGAAGCACAGACGGCGGATGCGTCGATCGTTACGTCGCTGACGCCGGAGCCGATCGAGATGCCGGCGGCGCCGGAGCTGAAAGCCCTATGTCCGATGAAATGGATACTGGCTACCGTTCCGCCGGCTGAATTGCCGATCGTGGCTCCGTTTGCCGGCTGTCATGTGCCCGTGTGCTGGTTCCTACCGGCTGATCCCGTCCATGTGCCCGCGAACTTGAGACCGCCGATGACAGCCGAAACCGCACGAGTATCGATGCGCAATGCGTCGCCCAAAGTCGAATCGCCGAGCACCGTATTGGCAAAAGATAGCCAGTGGCCGCTCTGCCCGGCTCCCGGGACAATCGCGGTGCCGGTTTGTGTGTATAGGATATCGTTATTGGCAAGATAGGTGCCGCCGGCTGCGAGAAACTCCATCCCGATACTGCCGGATACCGGCGGGTATTCCCCGACGATGGTGCTGTTGATGATCCTGGCGTCGATCGAACCATCATCGGTCATGCCGTTTCCGAGCCGGATGCCGACGCACGCCCCGCCCTGAACGTTGTTGATGCGGACCGTGTAGGTATTGGAGTTACCCTCCTCGTCAATACCAATACAGGGCCGATCAATCAGGACCCCTGCGACCCGCGTCAGTGGGGCGCGATCGACAACCGCAGCGCCACGCGTATTGACGATGCCGTTCTGCCCCATCAGGATCGCGAACTCTTTGAGGACGGTGCCGCTCGCCGTTTTCCTGATCGTGATGAGGTTCCGGTTGGCGCTGCATGCGACGAACGCGGGCTCGGCGGACCCGCTCTGCGCACTCTGGACCCCTCCCAAAATGCGAACGGGTGTCGAGATCGATAGCGCATTCACGCAATAGCGGTGCCGGCCCAAATAGAGGGTGCTGTAGGCGGCGTGGTCGATCGCCTGCTGCACAGCGCTCGTGTCGTCGGCGACGCCGTCGCCGCGCGCGCCGAAAACCATCGGTGTGAAAACCGCCTTGCCACCGATGTTTATGGGCCGGTTCGCATGGGGTATGCCCGAGGCTGCGGTCTGCCAACCCGGCTCATTCTGAGCCAGAACACACCCACCGCCAACAAGCCCAGCCAGGAGAACGGCGAAAGCAGGTTTTTTCACAGGTCTCCGCAGTCCATGGTCCGCCGTGAGCGCGATCCCGGAAACATCAGAGACCACTATGGCCTGTTGCGTTCCTGGTGCGCAAACCTGCGGACCTGAGCATCCATCAGTTTAGCAGGCATCCCCAGAGCTTTGGGAGCGGGAGGCATTGGAGGAGGAGTTTGAGGGCGCGGCGGAGGCCGCGCGTGAACCAGGAGAGCCTTCCTCGTGCGAGTTTTGCCGGCTGACGGTCCGGGCGTTTTTTTGGCGGGGATCGGATTGTTGGCGTGGTCCCACATGCTGGTCGAGACCGCCCAATAGAGGGCGAGAGCCATGACCAGGATCAGCCCTTCGACAAGCTCAGGAGGCGAGACGGTCGGGATAGCGCAGATGGGTCTGTTCGAGGCCAAACCCGCGCGATTTGAAATCGGAGAACAGGGGTTTGATGCCCCAGCGCGCAGAATATCCAAGGGTGGTCCGATATCCCGGCTTGGCCGCCATGGCGATGATCCAGGGTTCACCGTGTCCGGGGTCACGAATGATGCCGATGGTGGTGATGACGCGATGGCCGGTGAGGGCGACAGCCTCGAAATAGGGGCCGCCGCAGAGGGCCAGCGCGCCGGTCGTGGTCTTTCTCGCGCCCCGGCGGGCGAGGCGATTGCCCTTGAGGCGCCGGCGGTAATCCCATCCGCGCTCCCGACACCAGCGGATCATCGCGGGCGTCCCGTAGAAGCGGTCGGCCAGCAGGATCACGGTCTGGCCCGCGGGCCGCCAGCCGGCAACGACACCGCGCAGTTCTTTTTGCGTGGCAAAGCCGATGGCGCCCGCGGTCTCTTCGACCCGCCAGGCCAGCGGCAAGGCGCGCTCCCCGCGGGTCAACCACCGGGTCAAGCCCGGTGGCTAAAGGCCCACCGGTGGCTAAAGGCCCACCCAACGCACGCTCAGCATCAAGGTCTGGTGGCGATCGGACGCCTGGGTCTGGTCGAGGATCAGCGGAAGTGGCTCCCCGGTTTCTGCCAGCCGGGCCAGAGCCTGCCCCGTGCTTGACACGGGGACCGCGCGGGCGAACGGCTCCATGACCGCATCGCAACGTAAGCGGGGCAAAACCCGTGGCGGGAGGGTTCAGGCGGGCTGTCCGCGACAGCGGACGAGATCGGGCAGATAGGGGACAGCAACCTGGCCCGGAATGGCGAGCCTGTCGCCGAGATAATCCCAGAAGGCAAGACCAAGCTTGGCGCAGGTCATGGCCAGGCCGAGGAAGGCGTCCCGACAGTGGCGACCGGCATCGCTGTGGGTTCCGCCGCTGATCTTGCGCTTGATGACGTGAGCGCGGATGTCGCGCTCCGAGCCGTTGGTGTGCAGCGGGATGTCCGGCCGATCGAGGACCCTGAGCAGTTCGGGTTTGTTGGCGTGCAGCCGTTCCAAGAGACGGTCGAGGGTGGCAAAGCCGGTGCGCCGGCGGAAGATACCATCAAAGCGGGCGCGCAATTCGCCGCGGCGGGAGGCGGTGGGATTGCGGCGATACCCCTTGAGGTCGGCATAAAACCACCAGATCAGCGCCCGCTGGCGTTCCTGCGCGGCACGGTGCCGCTCGGTGAAGGTGTCGAGCTTGTGCACCAGCCGTTTGGCGTGCACCCAGCACAGCGCGTGCCGGCCGACGGCAAACTGGCCGGCATCGTCGCTGACAACCACCGCATCGCGCAGAAAGCCATGCGTCTGAATGCTGCCCCACAGCGCCCCCTCGGTGGCGATCTGGGTCGGGTCCGGAGTGACGGGCAGCGCCGCAATCCCGAGCCCTTCGAGATGCCCCCGCCAGGCGGCCGCATCGGCAAACCGCTTGTCGGCGTGTGCAGCCAGGCGGGCAATCACCGACCCGGCGAGCGCGCGGCCACGCATATAGGCCAGCGCGGCATCGTTGATGACGTCATCGGGATGGCCGGCCCGCAGCAGGTCGAGAAAGTTCAACCGGCTCTTGCCGGCAGTGGTGCCGAACCAGGTGAAGACATCGTTGCCGATCTGCGTGCAATCACCATTCTTGCCGGCGTGGCGCGCGCCCGTGTCGTCCACCGTGATCCAGGCGGCCGTCTGCAACCCGGCCCGCAGTACCTCCCGGTTCTCGGCCAGAAACCCGTCCTGCCCGGCGATCAGCAGCCGCATCACCCCGGTTTTCACCGGGGCAGGCTCTGCCGCTTCGAAATGCTCAGGCCGATTGCGGTCAATTGCGTGACCAGCCGCTCGACCGTGACTTGGCCCTGATGGTGCTGCAGCAGGACAAAGCGGCGCAACTCCGGGCCAAAATGGCCCGTGATCCCTGGCGGCAGCGGGGCCACTACGGTGCGGCCATCGGGGGTCAGCCAGCGCTCGCGCCGAAAGCGGAGGGCCAGCGGCCGCAGCACCAGATCCTGGACGAGGAAGCTCTCATAGCCCTTGAAGCGCGAACCCGCCGGCACGTCGACCTTCACCACCCGATCCTCGATGGCGATCCGCAGCCGCTGGCCGGCGCGGCCCCGGCGCCCCTTCCCGCCGGCCGGCGGCTTGGTTTGGCTCGCCTGCTCCATGCCCGAGGGCTTGATCGCAGGGGGGCCTTTCAGCCCCTTCAGCCGTGCGATCTCCGCGCGCTGCTCGGCCACAATCCGCTTCAACTCCGCGATCTTGCCCAGCAGCGCGATCACTAGAGCCTTCAGCTCGGCGGTCAAAAGGGCATCAAGAGCCTCGGGGGCGGCCATCCCTCACTCAACCAGAAACCCCCGCCTCGGAGGAATCAAAAAAATCCCCGCCGCCACGGGTTTTGCCCCGCTTACAGTTTTGGCCAATTTGGCCATAAGTGAGCCGCCTAGCTCTTTGGATGGGTCATGCAAACGCTTTCTGCGAAAGACGCGAAGTACAATTTTGGGCGGCTTATCGACTTGGCTCGGGCCGAACCCGTGATCGTCGAAAAGCACGGCCGAGCTGTCGTGGTCGTGCTGGCGGTCGAGGAGTATGAGCGCCTTACTGGACCCGTCCGCGAAAGCGACAATCCCAGCAAGCCTGAAAACCGAGACGAATGATGCACCAAGTTGTCGGGGCAACGATCGAACCGGGAAGTTTTGTCGAGCTTCGTGGGCGGCCCTGGCTTGTCGAGGAACTGAGGGGCGAACCGGACGGCCTGCAGACGCTCGGCCTCTCCTGCATCTCCGACGATGCCCAAGGCGAGCGACTTGAAATCCTTTGGGATGCCGAAATCGGCGCCGTCGTGCTCGACCAGGATGGATGGCGAAATGTAGGCGCAGGGCTTCCCGACAGAGCAGAAGTGCTGGCGGCTCACCTTCGCGCGATAAGATGGCGATCTGCGACCGCGGCTGACCGCGACCTGTTGCAGGCGCCGTTTCGGGCAGGCATTCGGCTCGACGCCTATCAGCTTCTGCCGCTCCGCAAGGCGTTGCGGCTTCCGCGTGTGAATCTGTTGATCGCGGATGACGTGGGCCTGGGCAAGACCGTTGAGGCGGGTCTGGTCGCGCGCGAGCTGTTGCTGCGGCGGCGAATTGATTTCATCGTCATCGCAGCGCCGCCAGCGATGACGATCCAGTGGAAGGACGAACTCGAGGCGAGATTCGGACTTTCGTTCGAAATCATCGACAGAGAGCGCATTGGCGAGATGCGCCGTCTTCGGGGCTTCTCGGTAAATCCCTGGGCGACCGGATCGCGGTTCATCGTCTCGCACCGATTGCTCACGGACGAAGTCTATGCGGCCGGCTTGCGGGACGTACTCGGCGAGTTTCGTCCCCGAGCGCTGTTCATCCTGGACGAAGCGCATCACGCTGCTCCGGCGGCCGGGATTCGGTATGCGATCTCAAGCCAACTCACGAAGGCCATCCGGGAGCTTGGGGAACGGTTCGAGCATCGTCTTTTCCTGACGGCTACACCCCACAACGGCCATTCCAACAGCTTCTCGGCGCTGCTCGAGATGCTTGATCCGCAGCGGTTCACGCGCGGGGTTGAGGTTCGGCCCAAGGACCTCGAACCGGTCATGGTTCGGCGGCTCAAGGCCGACCTGCGGCGTCTTGGCGAGGCTTTTCCCGAGCGAATCATCGAGGCTGTTCGCATCGCGGGTTTACCGGAAGATACGCCGGAGCTTGATCTAGCGCGCAAACTTGCCGCGTACGGCGAATTGCGCATGACACGGATCGCCGGTCTGCCGACGCAGAAGGCGTCGATTGCCGCGCAGCACATTGGCGCTCTCCACGTTTTCCGAGCTGATCGACGGCATACGCGCGCAGGTTAAGAGCGCGGCAATTGCCGCCGGCTTTGTGGACGACGGAAAGCCTCTACACGCAACAGGCACCGGCGCGTCAGCTTATGCGGATGCCATTTCGCTTTACTTGGCATTTGGTGTGAGCCGGCTTGCAAATCGACTAGGGCCTGTTATGACTTGAGATCTATATCCATATTGTGGGGATGACGGAGAAAGATGCAAATCGGGTTTTCACGGATGAGACATGGGCGCTGTGGGAACCGCTGATCGAAGCGGTCCGGCCGCA
>JBOHMF010000147.1:0-9497 GCA_050730055.1 Allostellaceae bacterium | reverse complement strand
CGCGATGATTGCCGGGGCGGTGCAGCGCGCGCCGGCAGGTGCGGTGCCGCCTCTCCTGGTGCGGATGAGCGCCGTGTCCGATCTCGCGCTCGTGCTCACCCGCGGGGCGCGGCTGCCGCCGCCGCCGCCCCGGAGCGGCACGCTGATCGGCGAGCAGTTGCGCGAGACGATGCAGGGCCGCCTCGCCCTTCCCTTTGAGATCGACGCGCCGAGCGATTTCGCGGCGGTGCGCATTCTTGTGCAGCTGCCGCAAGGGGTGCTCGCGGTGCGGGTGCCGAGCAAACGGCTGTTCAGTCCGACGACCTATATTTTTGTGATGTGGATGGTCGGCTCGTCGCTGGTGCTGCTGGCCGTGGCGATCGTCTTTTTGCGCAACCAGGTGAAATCGCTGCGCCGGCTGGCGGCGGCGGCCGACGCCTTTGGCAAGGGGCGGCCGGGACCTCCACTGAGAGTCGAAGGGGCGATCGAGGTGCGCCAGGCGGCGGTCGCCTTTTTGCGCATGCGCGCGCGCCTGGAGCGGCAGATCCGCCAGCGCACGCAGATGCTCGCCGGGGTCTCGCACGATCTGCGCACGCCGCTGACGCGGATGAAGCTGGCGCTCGCCTTTCTCGGCGAGGATGCGGCCGTCGCCGAGCTCCGCTCCGATGTCGCCGAGATGGAGCACATGATCGACGGCTATCTCGACTTTGTGCGCGGCGGCGGCGACGAGGCGCCGGTCGAGACCGACGTGGCGCTGCTCCTGGAAGATGTCGCCGCGACGGCGCGGCGCGCCGGAACCTCGCTCGCCCTCGCTGTGCCGCCCGAATGCGTGATGGCGCTGCGGCCAAACGCCTTGAAGCGCTGTCTCGCCAACCTGATCGGCAATGCCCGGCGGCACGGCAGCCGGGTCTGGCTTGGCGGGGTCGCGGTCGCGGACGGCATCGACATCCTTGTCGATGACGACGGGCCGGGGATTGCGCCGGCCGACCGCGAACGGGTGTTCCGCCCGTTTGTCCGCCTCGACATTTCGCGCAACCCCGCGACCGGCGGCGTCGGCCTCGGGCTGACCATCGCGCGCGACGTGGCGCGCGGCCACGGCGGCGATCTGCGCCTCGAAGACTCACCGCAGGGAGGCTTGCGCGCCCGCGTGCATCTGCCGCGCTAGCGGGGCCGCGCGGGGTTGAGAAAGGCGCCGGTTTCCGCACTCGGCCCGGCGGGCTATAGTGAGGGCGAGCGGGACCGCGGACGGTCCGGCGTGTCTTTCCGGAAGGAGTGAGGAAGATGGACGGGATGGGCGTCGAGCTCGATTGTCTCGCCGGGATTCGCGTCGTCGATTTCACCCAGTTTGAGGCCGGGCCGTCCTGCACCGAGTCGCTGGCTTGGCTCGGCGCCGAGGTGGTCAAGATCGAGAACCCCAAGACCGGCGACCCCGGCCGCCGGCTGCGCCCGGGCAAACCGGACGACGATCCCTGGTACTTCCACCAGTTCAACGCCAACAAGAAGTCGCTGACCCTCAATCTCAAATCGCCGCGCGGTCTCGAAATCGTCAAGGAGCTCCTGAAAAAGGCCGATGCCACGGTCGAGAACATGGCGCCCGGCACGATCGAGCGCCTGGGCCTCGGCTACGACGAGGTCAAAAAGATCAACCCCGGCATCATCTATTGCCAGGTCAAGGGGTTTGGCACCGGCAGCCCGTATGAGAAGAGCCTCGCCTTTGACATGATCGCGCAGGCTGCCGGCGGTCCGACCAGCGTGACCGGCGAAGCCGGCGGGCCGCCGCTCAAGCCCGGCCCCAGCTTTGGCGACACCGGCACCGGGATGCTGATGGCGATCAGCATTCTGGGTGCGCTCTACAAGCGGCAGAAGACCGGACAGGGCCGCCGCCTGCAGGTGGCGATGCAGGACGCGATGATCCATTACATGCGGGTGCCGTTCTCGCGCACCCAGCAGAGCGGCAAGGCCCAGTTGCGCGGCGGCAGCGTCCGCTCGACGCCCGGCGGGCTGGTGCCCTCGGCTCTCTATCCGTGCAAACCGGGCGGCCCCAACGACTACGTCTACGTCTTTTGCAGCCGCGCCAACCCCGAGCATTGGCAGCGTCTCCTGAAGGTCATCGGCCGCGACGATCTGAAGGGTGACGCGCGCTACGACACGCAGGACGCGCGCCGCCAGCGCGCCGCCGAGGTCGATGAACTGATCTCCGCCTGGACCCGCGAGCACACCAAGGAGGAGGCGATGAAAGTCATCGGCGCCGCCGGCGTGCCGGCGGGCGCGGTGTTTGATACGGTCGAACTGATGAACGATCCCTCGCTCGCCGAGCGCGGCATCATGCAGACGGTGGAGCATCCCACCACCGGCCGCTACAAGATGCCGGCTTGGCCGGTGCGCTTTGACGGCGTCTCGCCGCGGGTCAAGCCGTCCCCGCTTCTCGGCCAGCACAATGCCGAGGTGCTGGGCGGGTGGCTCGGCATCGGCGAAGCCGAAATTGCCGCGCTCAAGGCCGAAGGCATCGTCTGAACATCTCAACACGTCTCTGTCATTGCGAGGAGGCCGAAGGCTGACGACGCAATCGCGCGCCGATTACGTCCGTTTCGTCGAGATGGCTTCGTCGCTCCGCTCCTCGCAATGACAAGAACAGCCGTTTCACCCTCTGATGGCGAGGAGTTTGCGATGAAGCTCTATTATTCCCCGGGTGCCTGCTCGATCGGCATCCATGTGCTGCTCGAAGAGATCGGCAAGCCCTATCAGGCGGAAATCGTCAATTTCCGCGAGGGGGCGCAGTACAAGCCGCCCTATACCAATATCAATCCGAAATCGAAGGTGCCGACCCTGGAGCGCGACGACGGCTCGATCCTGACCGAGTTCCCGGCCATCGCCTTTTGGCTCGGGATGCAAAACCCGCAGGCGAACCTGATCCCCAAGGACAGCGAGACGATGATCCGCGCCGCCGAGGCGATGGAATACTGCGTCGGCACGATCCATGCGCAGGGTTTCACGCGCCTCTTTCGCACCGAGCGTTTTGCGCCCTCGGCCGCGGACCACGAGGCGGTCAAGGCGCAGGGCCGCGAGGCCATCGACAAGGGCTTTGCCGTTGTCGACAAGGCGCTCGCCGGCAAGAATTATCTCGGCGGCAACGAGCTCTCGATCGCCGATGCGGCGCTGTTTTATGTCGAGTTCTGGGGCGCCAAGCGGCTCGGCATGAATTTGCCGGCCAATTGCGCCGCGCATTTTGCACGGGTGACGGCGCGCCCGGCAGTCCAGCGGGTGATGAAGCAGGAAGGGTTCGCCTGACCCGATCTTGGCCCCGCTCTGACCCTTCCCGGATCAAGTCCGGGAAGGGGTTAGGTGAGGAGCGGCCGGCGCGCCGTCAGCCGATGGGGCGGCCCGGCAGGGCGGAGCGCAGGATGGCGCGCTCTCCATTGCCCGCGGTCGCGCCGCCGGCGTCGGACAGACGACCGCGAAACCGCTCCGCAAAAGCCGCCGCCTCGCTCTCCGCCTTGAACTCGATATGGACGAGGATGCGCTCCTCCTCCTCGTCACGACAATTGAAGACCGAAGGCTCGAAGCGGTGCTCATCGAGCCAGATCCGCATCACCGCCATCCGCTCGCGGAGTTCGCGGCGAGGCACATGTGTTTCCACGCTGCGCATGTCTGAACCTGCTCCCCAACCGGGGCGAAGGTGCTCCCTGACAGGAGCATAACACGTTCGCTCGCCAAGACGAGTGGGCCCGTTCTGCGTGTCGCAAATTTGCCGCAGCGGCGGCCGCCCGCGGGCTATTCCCGCGGGTAGCGCCAGGGGGTCGCGGGCGGCGCCGCCGCCTCATCGATCATCCACTGCGGCAGCGCGAGACCCGGCGCAACATCGCTGAATACCATCCGCACGCGGGTCCCGATGCCGACCCGGCGGACCAGTTCGGGCGGGGCAAGGATGCCGTCCGCCATGCACAGATTGCCGATGACGCGCAACGCCTCGGTCTCGGAGGGTCGGCCCTTCTGCGTGTCGAGATCGACGAGCAGGACCAGATAGGGCGCGCGGTCGCGGAAGGCCGGCTGGATCGCGTGGTGCACCTCGGTATAGGAGTGCACCGCGCCCTTGCCCTCAACGCGGGTCCAGCGCGATTCAAGGCTCATGCACCAAGGACATGCCGTCGTCGGCGGGTAGCGCAGGAGGCCGCACCCGGCGCACGCCTGCAAGTGGAAATCGTGCTCGGCGCAATGCCGGAAATATTCGCGGTTCTCGATGTCGAGATCGTCGATCGACAGCGGCATGTCGAGATATTCGGCGCGAATGGGCATGATCGTTCTCCTCAGCCGCGGCGCATGACCATCGCCGAGGCGGTCGCGGGGTTGGCCCAGCCGAGATTGGCGCTGACTTCGGCATTTCTCACCTGGCGGCAGCCGCCCTCGCGGTAGTCATAGGTGTGTTGCCGGCGGCCGTCGGGTCCAACCGGGCAGGAATCATCGGCGTCGTGGCGCAACTGCCGGGTGTTTTCGATGACCATGTTCATGCCGTGCGTATAGCCCTCGCAGAGATGGCCGCCGCTGGTGTTGTTGGGCCGCCGCCCGCCGAGCTGGATCGTGCCGTCGCTGACATAGTTTCCGCCTTCGCCCTTTTTGCAGAAGCCGTAATCTTCGAGTTGCAGCATCGTCGTAAAGGTGAAGGCGTCATAGGAGCCGGTGAGATCGATGTCCTCCGGTCCGACACCGGAATTCGGCCACAGGATGTCCTTGGCATAATGCCCGGCGACCGTCGAGATCGGCCCCGTCTGGTAGTGCATGTCCAAGCGCGGCTTGTTGCAGCGACCGACGACGCCGCGGATCAAGACAAGAGGGTGCTTGCAGTCTCTGGCCCGCTCGGCGCGGGTGACAATGACGCAGGTGGCGTTGTCGGTCTCGACGCAGCAGTCGAGGAGATGCAGCGGCTTGCAGATGATGCGGCTCGACAGCACGTCCTCGACCGTGTAGCGCTTCTTGTAATAGGCTTTTGGGTTGTTCGAGGCGTGATGGCTGTGCGCCACCTTGACCGCGGCGATCTGCTCGGGCCTTGTGCCATAATCGTACATGTGGCGCATAAAGGTCGGCGCAAAGCTCTGCCCGGCGCTCTGCCAGCCATAGGCGCGGCTGTGCAGTGCGTCGCCCGCGACCGGCGCGGCCGAGCGTACCCCGGTGCCGCCGATGCGCACCTGCGAGTAGCCGTTCATCGAACGGAAGATCGCGACGGTCTTGCACATCCCGGCCTCGATGATGCCGATGGCGATGCCGATGAGCGCCTCGGTCGAGGAGCCGCCGCCGACCACATCCATGTAGAAGTTGAGGCGAAGGCCGAGATCGCCGGCGATAAAGGTCGCCGAGGTCGAGTCGCCGCCGGAATAGTCGAGCATCCCGTCGATGTCGCGCGCCTCAAGCCCGGCGTCGAGGATCGCGTTCCTCACGGCCCAGGTGCCGAGCGCGCGCGTCGAGCGGCCCGATCCGCGGGTGTAGGTGGTCTCGCCGACCCCGACGATCGCGTATTTGTCGCGCAGATAGCGCGGGGTCGTCGCATCGACGTCCTGGCGCGGCAGCGTCATAGCGTCTGTCTCCTAGTCATCAGATCCGGCGACGTTCTCTCTCCGCCGTTGAGGTAGGCTCGCTTGCAGTAACTCTTTCAGAGAACCCGAGGAGCGATATTAGGCTATTGCGAAGAGCTTCAAGGAGTCTAGCCCGACCGGGGATAGGGTTATCATAAAAGATGCAACGATGCGGACCAATATCGAATGGGAGTTTTGTGCCTCTCTGGGCTAAAAGTACGGTTGGCTTGCCGAGGGCATGGGCGACTCGTAACTGCTCACCCCGTGCTCGCGGGCGAGGCAAGGTTTGGTGAGCGGGATAAGCGGGTGGTCCAACAGAGAGGGTTGACAGGGAAGGGGTGCCTGGGATTTCAGGATGCGATGGATCGCGATACCCTGGTGTCGCTTTCACGGGATGGTCTGACCGCGCTGATCCTGGCGCAGGGCGAGGTGATGGCGCGGCAGGCGGCACGGATCGAGGCGCTGACTGCGCGGGTTGCCGCCCTGACAAAGCAGGTTGAAGACCTCGAAACAAAGCTGGGGCAGCCGCCCAAGACGCCGGTCAACGCGTCGCTGCCGCCCAGTCGGGGACACAAGCCCAACCGGACGGAGCGTGGGCCTTCAGCCCGCGGTGGGCCTTTAGCCACCGGGCTTGACCCGGTGGTTGACCCGCGGGGGGCGGCGAAGAGGAAGGGTCATCCCGGCGCCTTCCGCGCGCTGGCCGCGCATCCCGCCCGGGTGATCGAGAGCTATGCCGAGGTCTGCCCGCATTGCGCGCAGGCGCTCGCGGTGGCCGAGCAGCCGGGATTTCACGCCTACGTCGATGTCGCGCGGCGCACGACCGAAGGTTATCTGCGCGGCCGCGCGGTTTTTGAGGGTCTTGACGAAGACCGCGCCTCGCGCCTCGAAATCGCCTTTCAGAACGAATGGGTCGTCGCCTGGAAGGACGGCCAGCCGCTGGTCATGTCGCCGGATCTCATTTGCGTCCTCGATACCGTCTCGGGCGAATCTTTTGGCACCGAGACGATCGCCTACGGCCGGCGCGCTTCGGTGATCGCATTGCCGGCCCCGGCGGTGTTTCTGACGCCAAAGGGCCTCGAACATGTCGGCCCGCGCGCCTTTGGCTACGAGCTCGATTTCCGCTCGGTGTTCAATCAGGATTGAGCGGCTGAGCTACTGGCATTATCGGCATAAGCAATTCCTCGGCTGCCGGCACCTGTTGAATTGTCGTCGCGCTTGAACCAGCGAGAGTATCTGACGATGGTATTGGTTCGTTTTCAGCAAAATCCCGATCTGTTCGCAACAGGCGCGGCTCCTGTTCGATCGGCTCCAGCATCGGAATCTCCGTAGCTGTACCTTCGACCTCCAGTTCGTTGAATCGGCGAGCTTGGGGCATCACGGAATGCTCAAGGCTTCCGACGAATTGATTGAAATGTCTTACGGACTTACCCAGCGTGTCGCCACAATGCTCGATATGCGAGGACATGGTGATCATGCGACGATAGAGTTCACGGCCAAGAGCATGAACGCGCTGTGCATTCTCGGCTACTTTTTCCTGGCGCCAGCCGTACGCAACTGCCTTGGCGAGAGCAATCAGCGTGGCAGGCGTCACGATGACCACCCGCTGTGCTGCGGCGTCCTCAAAGAGGGATGGATCGCGCTCAACTGCGGCGGAGTAGAAATTATCACCGGGCACAAACATGACGACGAAATCGGGAGTAACGGTCAACCCGTCCCAATAAGCCTTACTGGCGAGTTGCTTGACATGTGCGCGGATTTGATCTGCATGTCGTGCGAGATGGCGATCACGCTCGGCGTCATCGATTGCCTCGACCGCATCGAGATAAGCCAAAAGTGAGGTCTTCGCATCAACGACAAGATGCCGCCCACGAGGCAACCGAATCACGACATCTGGTCGGGACACACCCCCGTCCCGCTCGAAACTTTCCTCTATCGAAAAATCGACATAAGAGCTGAGTCCTGAGAGCTCCAACACTCTATGAAGTGTAAGCTCTCCCCAGCGTCCGCGTGTCTTTGGCGCTGCCCGCAACGCGTTCACCAGCTTCGAAGTCTCGGCCCGGACGGCGTTCTGCGCCTCGGCAACCCCTTTGAGTTCTGCGGAAAGCGCGCCATAGGACTGAGAGCGTGCTTTTTCCATATCGTCGATTTGCTTTTTGTAGGTTTGGAGGCTTTCCTGAAGAGGGGCAACCAAGGCGTGAACGGCCTTCTCGCGTGCTTCCATTTGTGCTTCTGCACTAGACTTGTGATTATCAAAGATTTGATTAGTGTCCGTCCGGAATCATTATCAAGCACTGCGCAGCTTTCGCATCATGAGGCGGATGGAAGCGAGTTTGAGGAACGCAAGCGCAGTTCGGTTGAGATTTTCCCAATCCTTGGCGAGCCTGCGGCAGCGGTTCAGCCAACCGATCGTGCGCTCGACCACCCACCGTCGGGGTAGAGTGACGAAGCCTTTGATCCGATCGGAGCGCTTGACGATCTGGATTTCGAGGTTGGGCAGGACTTGCGCCACGGCATCATGAAAGATCGGCCCGCCATAGGCGCTGTCGGCAAACAGTTTCTTGAGGAAGGGAAACATTCCGAACAAGGTCGATAACAGGAGAATGCCCCCGTCCCGATCCTGGACATCCGCAGCGGTGATGATGCCGCTCAAGAGCAAGCCTTGCGTGTCGACAAGGATATGCCGCTTCTTGCCCTTGATCTGCTTGCCCGCATCAAACCCTGTCGGGTCGATGGCGGCTCCCCCTTTTCCGCGCTCTTGACGCTCTGGCTATCGATCACACAGGCGGTTGGACTGGCTTCCCGCTCCGCTTGCTCGCGACACTTCACGTAGAGGACATGATGGATGCGATCGAGCGTCCCGCCCCACTGCCATAAACTGAAGTAGTCATACACTGTGCTGCGCGGGGGCAAGTCTTTGGGGAGGTAGCGCCACTGGCACCCGGTGCTCAAAATATACGTCACTCCGTTGATAACCGCGCGCACATCCACGGTTCGTTTGTTGCCGCCTTTCTTGGCCGGTGGGATCAGCGGCGCGATCAGAGCCCATTCCTCGTCGGTCAGATCGCTCGGATAGCACAGGTGGTCACGGTTGTATTTTGCTCGGTTCTCGACTGTCCACATTGGCAGATCTCCCCTCCGGACTGCCTATATATGAAACCACAGCACCTTAATTCAAAATGAAGACATTCCGGACGGACACTAAGGCAACGGCGGGGCCGCGGCGAGAGCGCGGGCGCGGGCGAGATCGGCCGGGGTATCGACCTGGACGCCGAGACGGGCAGGATCGATCAGACTGACGGACACCGCCATCCCGGCTTCGAGTGCGCGCAATTGTTCGAGCCGCTCGCGCACCTCCAGCACCCCTTGCGGCAGCGCGACAAAGCGTTCGAGCGCCTGGCGCCGATAGGCGTAGAGGCCGATGTGCTCATAATGGGGTCCGGCGCCCCAGGGGATGACCGATTTGCTGAAATAGAGCGCGCGGGCCGGACGGGAGGGGTCGGCAAAGCCGGCGGCGACCTTGTTGACGCTCTCGTCGGCGAGCGCCGCCTCATCGGTGATGACGGCGGCGAGCGTGGCAATGTCGATCGCGGGGTCGGCAAGCCCGGCCAATGCCACGCGCACTGCCGCCGGGTCCAACAGCGGCAGATCGCCCTGGACATTGATCACCGCGTCGTGGGTGCGCCCGGGGTCGAGCCGACCGATCGCCTCGTGGATGCGGTCGGAGCCGGAGGGGTGGGAGGGATCGGTCAGGACCGCCCACCCGCCCGCCCGCTCGACCGCCGCGGCGATTTCGGAATCGCCGCAGGCGACGGCGACCGGCCCCACCCAGGCCAGGAGCGCGCGGCGCCAGACGTGGACGATCATCGGCGCGCCGGCGATCTCGGCGAGCGGCTTATTCGGCAGCCGCGTCGAGGCGAGGCGGGCGGGGATGAGGATGATCGGGTTTTGCGGCAG
>JBOHMF010000146.1:0-9559 GCA_050730055.1 Allostellaceae bacterium | reverse complement strand
CTTATGAGCCGCCCGCCCCGAGCGACTGCACGCGCGTGCTGATCGATCGCCTGTGGCCGCGCGGCGTGACCAAGGCGAAAGCGGCGATCGACCACTGGTTTCGCGATCTCGCGCCGAGCACCGAATTGCGGCGGTGGTTTCGCCATGACCCCGCTCTCTGGGACGAGTTCCAGCGGCGCTACCGGCGCGAACTCGACGATTGCCCGGACCCGCTCGACACGCTGCTGCAACTGGCCCGGGCGGGACCGCTGACGCTCGTTTATGGCGCCCGCGACGAGCAGCACAATGATGCGGTGGTCCTGCGCCACGTGCTGCTCGAACGTGCCGGGCGCCGGTAACGGAGCGGGGATTGCCGGCAGCGCATGTCCGCCGCGACCGCGATGATGAGGATGGCTACCGGCTCTCAGCCGAGAAATTCGTGAAACAGGGGCTGGAGCCGATCGGGTTCGCGCAGAAACCCGCCATGACCCCACGCGCTCTCAAGCTCGACATGCCGGGAAGAGCCGCCGGCCGCGCGCAAGGCGCGGCGCATCGCCTCGATCTCGGCGGGCGGGTAGCGCCAATCTCCCGAATAGCTGACAAACAGCACCGGCGCCGCTACGTCCGCAAAGGCGGCAGCGAGATCGGAAAAGCCGCGCGCCAGGTCGAAATAGTCGATCGCCCGCGTCAGGTAGAGCAGCGCATTGGCATCAAGCCGGTTGCGCGCATTGGCGCCGACGCGATGCAAAAAGGCCTCGATCTCGAATTCGGGCGCAAAGCCGTAGGCGAGCGGACGGGACTCGATCGTCCTCAGGCCAAACCGCTCGGTGAGCGTCGCCCGATCCATCCAGAACAGCGCGCCAAACATCGCCAAGAGCGCGATCCCGGCCTCGGGCCGCGGCCCGTCATAATAATCGCCGCCGCGCCAGTTCGGATCGCACCGGATGGCCTCGCGCATGACTTCCCAGAGCGCGATGTTGTGCGTCGAGGTGCGCGGCGTGGCGCTGATCACGATGGCGCGGGACAGGCGATGCGGATGGCGGCGCAGCCATTCGAGAACCTGAAAACCGCCCATGCAGCCGCCGATCGCGGCATGAAAGCGCGCGATCCCGAGAGCGTCGGCAAAGCGCGCCTGCGCATCGGCCATGTCGGCAATGGTGACAAACGGGAAGTGCATGGCGTAGGGCCGTCCCGTCCGCGGATCGATCGCGGCCGGGCTTGACGAGCCGCCAAAGCTGCCGAGGGCATTGGTGCTGACAATGCAGTAGCGCCGGGTATCGAGGGCACAACCGGGACCGATGGCCTTGTCCCACCAGCCCGGACGCATCGCTCCCCCGCTCTTGCCCGAAACCGCGTGCTGATCGGCGGTGAGACCATGGCAGAGCAGGATGGCATTGTCGCGCGCCGGATTGAGCCGGCCGTAGATCTCGTAGGCGATGGCGACGCCGGGCAGCGACTCGCCGCATTGCAGAGGCAGCGGGCCGTCAAGGGTGAGGGTCCCAGAGGCAATCTCCATCGGCGACGCTCCCGCCTATTGGCGCACCGTGGCTCTGACCTCGGGCGGGATGCGGCGCGCCGAGAAGTGGCCCATCGGCTCATTGAGGTAGGGATCGAGCGAGGTCACCGGATCGTACAGGACGAGCGAGAGCAGAGCGCCGTCGAGAGCGAGGAGCAGGCGGCGATCGATCAGTTCCTGCACGGCCGCGTCGATTTCTGCCGCGCTCGCCTGCTGCCCGGCGGCGAGACAGGCCTTGGCGATCTGGTGCGGCCGCATGATGGCGTCGCAGATGTCGAGCACGAGCGCCGCGAGCCCCTCCAGCCGCAGGCTCGGGGCCGGCGCGCAGGCGCGCGTGTCGGTGATTTCGAGACCACCTCCCTGCCGGCGCGCGTGCAGTCTTGGCACTTTCTGCTTCCAGCGCCCGACCCAGAGGGTGACGAGATCGCGCAACGCTTCGAGACCGGGGCGTCCGGGGATCGGCCCTTCCTTGAGGTAGGGCGGCAACGAGGCGGCGCGATCCTCAAAAAAATAGACCTGATCCTTGAGCCGCTCGGGCGCCAACGGGTAGGCATAGCGGTAGAACCAAACGGGATCGAGATCGAGACCGTAGGCGAGCGCGTCGTTGAAATAGGGGCTGAAGCGGTCATAGCGCAGCGCGACCAGCGAGCACGGCTGCAAATGATCGATCACCGGCAGCCATTGGGCAATCTCGGCATACCAGGCATCCTCCTCGCCGGGAAAGCCGGCGATCATGTTCCAGCCGACCCGGATGCCGTATTGCTGGCACCATTTGAGCAGCTGGACGTTGCGGATCGCGGTCACCCCTTTGCGGATCAGCTTCAAGACCTCACTGTGCAGCGCCTCGATCCCTGGCTGAATCCAGCGGACCCCGGCCCGGCTCATCAACTCGACTTGCGATTTCTTGAGATTGGCCTTGGTTTCAAAGAAAAACGAATAGTCCCGCCCGCTTTCGACCAGGGCGGGCAGCAAGGTGTTAAAATAATCCATCTCAATGATATTATCGACCACCTCGAACCGCGTGGTGCGGTAGCGCGCGTGCAGGGTGTCGAGATCAGTCAGCACGCTCTCCATGCGCTTTGACCGATAGTTCATTCCGTGACCGTTGAGACCGCAGAAGGTGCAATGGTGTTTTGCTCCCCACCAGCACCCGCGCGCCATCTCGACCGGGGTTCCGGGAATGATGTGGCGGGCGTAAAGCGAGCCGTCGAGTTCCTGGTAGTAGTCGTCATAATCCGGGGTCGGCATGCCTTCCATCGACGCCGTGATCGCGCGCGGCACACCGTCGCCATAGGGGGCGCTTGGATAGCCCGCTTCGCGGTGCACCGGGCCAAACACGCCTTCGGGCAACTCCGCCGCCGCGAGCGCGCGGCCGTGCTTCAGGATCTTGCCGCAGAGCTCCGCGATATAGCCGTCGGATTCGCCCGAAGCGACATAATCGACCCAGGGGAAATTCTGATGCGTCGTCCGGCCCATGATGCTTTCGCAATTGCCGCCGCCCATCATCGTGATGATCTGCGGGTCACGCTCGCGCAGGCGGCGCAGCAGCGCCAGCGAGGCGACATGCTGCTGAAAGGTCGAGGTGCACCCGACGATGCGCGGTTTCTGGCTGAGCACGGTCTCGGCGATCCAATCGATAAACTCGCCCGACCGCCGCCGCAGATCGAGCAGGCGCGCGACCAGCGCTGAGCGCTCGGCCTTGCGAAACATGGTGTTCTGGCTGCACAGCGCATCGAGATAGGGTTCGACCGGCGGGGTATATTCGGGAAAAGCGACCGGGCTGAACAGCCAGTCGACCAGCGCTTCCTCGGGCCGGGCAAAGCCGAGCAGCCGGTAGGCATCGGGTCCGAAATATTCGAGATAGCGCAGGTTGCCATAGAGGACCTTGGCGGGGATGTCGTGGCGCGCGAGGATGGCCTTGAGCAGCCCCAACGCGATCGAGGGGCGCTCGACATCGGCCTTTGGCATGATGACGAGAACGATATCCATGACGCGGATCTCCGTAACGGCATCCGGGAGAAGCCATGACAGCCCCGGCGGTGTTGCCATCAGTTGGGACCAAAGCCGAACCACTTGTCCTTGACTGCCTGGTAGTGGTCGAGCGGGTCGTAGAGCGGGACGGGCAGATGCAGGTTTTTCGCGGTGAAGCGGCCGATCGCAACCTGGAAGGAAACGACCGCCGTGAAATAGGCGTAGCCGGCTTGCGCTTTTGTGGCAAGGGCGCTGCTCAGGTTGCGCTGCTCGGTCAGGACGTCGGTGATCGTCTCGGTGCCGTCCTGGAATTGCCGCTCCATGCCGGCGAGCGCCCGCCGCGCCGCGGCCACCTGGGCGCTTGCCGAGCGGTATTGCGCGGCGCTGGCGGCGAGGGTCCGCCATGACGACTCGACCGAACCGCGCACCGCAAACTCGGCATTGATCAGCGTCCGCTGGTTCTGCAAGACGGCATCATACTGCTGGCGGACATTCGCATACGCGCCGCCGCCCTGATAGAGCGGCATGGTCAGGCGGAACCCGACCATCGCGCTGGCGCCGTTGGTGAATTCGAGATGCGGCGGAAAGCCGCTCGGGACCAGCACATCGTTTCCGGTGAAATGCGCCTTGTTCCACTCGCGCGACAAGGTCCCGAGCAGGGACAGGACAGGCAAAAGCTGCGCCTTGGCAAAATCGACCGCGCCGTAGGCCGCGGCGAGTTCCGCCCGCGCGGTGGTGATCTGGGGATTGTCAACGGCGGCGATCCGCACGGCGGGGGCCAGCGCCGCGGGGGTCGGTGCGAGCGGCGGCCAGCCGTCGATCTTTCCGGCCGGCCGGCCGACGACTGCGAGAAACTGGGCGCGGGCCGCCCCGGCCGCGCCCACCGCCTGCTCATAGGACGAGACGGCGCCGAGGTACTCTTCCTCGAGCTGATCCACCGAAGTCACGGTGACAAAGTGCTGCTGCGCCAGCGTGCGAACCTCGGTGAGCAGCCGTTTGGTGTCCCCTTCGGTTTCCCGCGCGTATTGCGCCAGGAATTGATTGAGCACGATCTGGCCGTAGGCGGTCGCAACGCCCTGGAAAACCTGCTCCTCGGTCTGGGTGAGAATGCCGCGCTCGGCGTTGATCAGCGCTTTGGCCTCGCGCAGTTGCGCCGCGGTCAAACCGCTGTCAAAGATGTTCATTGTCGCGTTGATCTGCAGCAGCTCATCCCTCGTCGTATTGTCCTGATTTTCCGAATAGGACTGGATGGGGACGGGGTTGGTCGGCAGGATCGTCGTTTTGACCGTCTGTGGGGTCCGCGTCAGGCTGCTCTGGGGCGAGAAAAAGACGTGCGGCCGCCACAGATTGGCCTTCGCCTCGGGCACCAGCTCGTCCTTTCCCATGAGGGCAGCGCGCTCCGCCTTGATCTCCTGGTTGAGGCGATAGGCATCGCTCAGGGCCGCGCGGAGCGAATCATCGGCAGCGGCCGGAAAGGCCGCGAACAGCGTCAGACAGGCAGCCAGTGACAGGATCGCTAAACGGGGACGGCGCTGCGCCATCATCGCCGGCCCGGCGCCGGTCCGACCGCACCCCCCGGCGCGGCGCGCCCTGCTCGCCCCATGTTCTCCGGATCCCCCGACCTTATAGTCTGTCAGCATACCGCAAAGGGCAGATCGTTGCACCCGTGAAAAGGCGGGTTCTTGCGCACCGCGGCGTCTTTGCTCCGGATCAGGACGGAGTGCTTTTGCGTTATTTCGATTTTTATTCATATCCGAACCGCCGCGCCGGCACGGCAAGGGTTTCGGCGGCGCGCGCGAGCACGGCGGGGGAGACCAGTTCGGCGAGCGGTTCGAGCGAGGTGTCGCGGACAAATCGCCATCGGCGCGAGCCGCCATTGACAAAATTGGCAAAGAGGCCGGGCCAGCCATGGCGGACTTCCAGTTCCTCCATCGCCTTCAACGTCTCTTCCGAGGCGTTCTTGACTGCGACCAGCCGGTCCTCCGCAGACACCGCAAGCCCGAGAAAATCGCAAATCCGGGTGATCTCGGCCAGCGGGTCGCGCGTCAGGCTTTCATACCGAACCACGAGAACCGGAAATTTGCGAGGGCCGGCGATCCAGCTTCGGATGTTCCCGTCCCAGCTGCCATACCCGTTCTTGTGCCAGCCGACGAGACCGAGATGATCGGTGTACTCGGTGACAATCCGGGTGACGAGCGCGCGGCGGGCCGCGAGCGAAAATTCCTCATAGGGGACAAGGCGCATGACATAGCGAACATTGGACGCCATCACCGCCATCGGATGCCGGTAGATGTAGATCGCCCCGGCGGTGCACTCGTCGAGCGGCATGTCGGGCCGGTAGCAGAGATGGGTCTTGACGATGGTCGGACGGTCTCCGGCAAAATGCTCGGCGGCCACACCTCTGTGAAAACTCGGAATGAACTTGTCGACCTGATGGGAGGCAAAGGGAGCGCCCTGGTGCAGATTGTACAGCAGAAAGCGCAACCAGGTATTCCCCGAGCGCGGATAAGACGCGAGCCAGATGATCTGCGTCACGACATCCCCCCTGACCGGCCGACTGCGGCGGGAGCGCCGACCAGATCGGCGCCGGTCTCGACCTGCATGCTGGCCTGCTCCAGATCCCGCCCAAAGGCTTCGCAGCGGCCGCCAAGATAGCGGGCGAGAAAGGCTTCGGCGACGGCATGAAACGCGAGCCGGTTCTCGTGGCGGGCGAGGCCGTGCCCCTCGTCGGGATAATGGAGAAACACGACCGGGCGGTTGTTGCGCTGCATCGCCGCAACAATCGCCTGCGAGGCGGTCGCGCTGACGCGAGGATCGTTGCGGCCGTGCGCGACCAGGAGCGGCCGGCGAATCTCCCCGGCGCGGTAGAGCGGCGAGCGCTCGCGGAGGCGCCGGAGCCCTTCCGCGCTGGCGCGATCGCCGACCCGACGCCACAGCGCGCTCAGCGGTTGCCAGTAGGGTGGGGTGTTGGCGAGCAGGGCTTCGAGATCGCAGGGGCCAAAGACATCGATGCCGCAGGCAAACACCTCCGGCGTAAAGGCAAGGGCGGCGAGCGTCGCATAGCCGCCATAGCTCGCGCCCATGATGGCAATTTGTTGCGGCGCGGCGACGCCGCTGCGCACCGCCCAGGCGACGGCGTCGATGAGATCGTCCTGCATCCGCCCGCCCCATTCGCCGTCACCGGCATTGGTAAACGCCTTGCCAAACCCGGTTGACCCGCGAAAGTTGACGCTGAGCGCCGCATAGCCGCGGTTGGCGAGCCATTGGTGCCAGGGGTTGAAGCCCCAACTGTCGCGCGTCCACGGTCCGCCATGCACCAGCAGCACCAGGGCACCCGGCGCGCCACCGCGGGCGCCGGCAGGCCGCGTCAGGTAGGCCGGCAGGGCGAGACCGTCGCGTGCCGGAACCGTGAGCGCCTGCATCGGTCGGAGCCGCGCACCGCGCAGATCGGGGCGCGCGGCGAACAGAGGCCGGGCCGCATCGGTGGCCCGGTCGTAGAGGTGATAGACCCCGGGTTCGGTGTCACCGGCGTGCAGCACGATCCAGCGGCGATCGTCGGCAGTGCGGCTGATGATGTGAAAATCGCCCGGTGCGAGCGCCGCGAGCTGCGCAAAATCCGCGGCGACGCGGGGGTCGGTGACGATCCAACGGGAGCGCAGAGCGCTCGCCCGCACCGCCTGCACCCCGCGCTCGACCGGATCGATCAGAAGTTCAACGATCGCGGCCGCGGGGTCGGCCGCCAGTTCCCTCGTCGCCCCGCTCACCAGATCGATCGCCGCTGCCGCCGCGCGGTCGCGGCCCCGGCTGTCGATGAGATAGGCGCACGTCCCGCCGTCGGGTCCAAACCCGGCAAGGCCGGTGGCCAGCGTGTCCTCCGCCGCGACCCGGAAGAGCGGGCGCCACCCCCC
Source organism: Allostellaceae bacterium (assembly GCA_050730055.1). Lineage (GTDB taxonomy): Bacteria > Pseudomonadota > Alphaproteobacteria > ATCC43930 > CGMCC-115725 > AP-15. Next base: position 2,185 of record JBOHMF010000146.1, on the reverse strand, counting down.
GTCCCCGTCGGGAACCCTATAGTCGAGGCCGCCATCGGCGTTTGGGGCAATCGCAAGGCGCAGGGTCAGCCGGCGGTCGGCGAGAAAGCCGATAAACCGGTCGTGGTGCAGAACCGCTTGCCGCTCCCCGCTGACCAGATCGACGCGGTAGACATCGTGCCAGCGCCGGTCGCGATCGTTGAGCGTGATCAGGAGTTCGGTCGGCCGGAACGGGCTGCCGGCGAGAACCCGCGCGGCGACGCCGTCGAGCGGCGTCAGATCGACCGCCTCCCGAGCGTCGAGCGGCAGGACAAAGAGATGATTGTTTTCGTCGCCGTCGCGATCCCTCAGATAACACAGGCGCGCGCTGTCCCAGGCCCACCGGCAGGAGCGGATGCCGTGGCCGCGCGCGCGGGTCAAGGGCCGCGCCGCGCCGATATCGTCGGCGGGGGCGAGCCAGATGTTCGCGGCCCCCTCGTGCGGGGCGATAAAGGCAAGCCAAGCGCCGTCGGGGCTGAGGCGCAGCCCGTGCCGCGGCGGATCGCCAAACAGCGCGCGCCGCGGGATCAGCGGGGCGGCCCGACCCGCTCGTTTGCGGCCTGCCGATGGCGTTGTCGCGGCTGCGCTGCGCATGCTCCTTGCCACCCCGTTTTGCCCTCGCTACATCGGCGCTGCGGCGTCGCCGCGGCTCGCGCGCTGGCGGGATCTTTGCGGAGACATAGACTTGAACGCTGCGGACTTCGGGTTCCTGATGCACGAAAGGTTTGATTTTCCGGCCACGGTGCCGTGCCGGACCTTTTATATCATCGCCTCCTCGGAACGCTCGGGCAGCACCTATCTGTGCCTCGCCTTGTGGCGGACCGGCGCCCTCGGCGCGCCCTGGGAGTATCTCAACCATCAGACCGAGATGAAAGCAATGGCGCGGCGGTTGCAGACAAATGATGTCGCGGAGTACCTGCGCCGCGTCGTCGCCTGCCGGACCTCGGCTAACGGCACCTTTGCGATCAAGGTCCACTATCACCACTTCTCGCATGTGCTGGGCCATGATCCGCATCTGCTCGATGGGCTGCCGCCGCCGCGCTTTGTCGTCATAGAGCGCCGGGATCGGCTGGGGCAGGCGATCTCGCTGGCGCGCGCCATGCAGACAGAGGCGTGGTCGTCGTTTGCCAAGCCGGTGCGCCCGCCCGTCTATGACGCCGCGCTGATCAGCCGATGCCTGCATAAGATTGCATTGCAGATCGCGGGCTGGACAGACTGGTTCGCCGAGCGGGGGATCGCGCCGCTCCTTGTCGATTACGACCGGCTTGTCGCGCGACCGGAGGAGACGGTCGGGGCGGTGCGGCGTTTTCTCGACATCGCCGAAGAGGGCGAGGCGCCGGCCTTGCCGATCCCGATGGTCGAGCGCCAGGCCGATACGGTCAGCGCGGAATGGCACAGCCGCTACCTGATCGAAGCCGTGACCGCATGATCCTCTCGCTCGCCCATCGCTTTGTCTTTATCAAGACAATCAAGACCGCCGGCTCGTCCGTCGAGGTGGCCTTGTCCGAGCTGTGCGAGGCGGCGGCGGCGGTGACGCCGCTCTACCCTCCCGAGCCGCGGCACCAGCCGCGCAATTTTGCCGCGCTCGGGTTTGAGCCGCACATGGGAGCCGCAGCGATCCGCCAGCGCATCGGCCCCGCTCTGTGGGACAGGCTCGCCAAGATCACCGTCGAGCGCAACCCGTGGGACAAGATGGTGTCGTGGTATGGCTGGCAACGTCATCTTGCCGGTCTCGATTGCGATTTTTCGACCTTTATCGGGCGCTGCGCCGAGCGCGGGCGCTGGCCCTATCTCTTTCCGGCGGCCGCCGAGCTTTATACGATCGCGGGCGCGACATGCCTTGATCGCGTCATCCGCTTTGAGCGCCTCGAAGAGGATTTCGCGGCGGCCTTTGGCGACATCTTTGCCGTGGGCGCACGCGCCCTGCCCCGCGCCAAGGTCGGCCATCGCCCGGCCGGCGCCGATTACCGCGCCTTTTACGACGCCGCGACGAGCGCCCGCGTGGCGCAGCGCTATGCCCGCGAGATCAGCCTGTTTGATTACGCCTTCTAGTACTACAGCCGGGTTTGAGCGTTAACCTCGGCATGAGGAGGAGCCGAGGATGAGCCGGGCGGATGCGGAGCGCTGGGCGCGGGGTTTGGACGAGGTGATGGAGCGGATCGGGGCG
>JBOHMF010000145.1:0-9595 GCA_050730055.1 Allostellaceae bacterium | reverse complement strand
CTCGTTCCGCCGCCGCCCGAGCCGGCGACGCCAAGACCGCTGACGCCGTCGCGCCCGTCGGCCGGCGCGGGCGCGGACCGCGCCGCCGGAGCCGTGACGCCGGCGGAAGAGCCGGCGGTCTCCTCGCCGCTTGCCCTGGGCGGCAGCGACCGCTTCAAGCGCGGCCTCCTGATCCATCGCCTGCTGCAGAGCCTGCCGGAGCTGCCGCCGGAGGAGCGCGATCGCGCGGCGCGCGGGTTTCTGGCATTGCCGACGCACGCCCTCGCCGGCACCGAGCAGGACGACATCCGCACCCGCACCCTCGCGCTCTTGGATCACCCCGATTTTGCCCCCTTGTTCGGCCCGGGGTCGCTTGCCGAGGTGCCGGTCGCCGGGATCATCGGCGAGCACGCGCTGTCGGGGCAGATCGACCGGCTTGTCGTCGCCGGGGAGCGCGTGCTGATCGTCGATTACAAGACCCTGCGCCGGCCGCCGGCGCGTGCGGAGGACGTGCCCGCGCTCTACCTGCGCCAGCTCGCGCTTTATGCGGCGGCGCTCGCGCGGGTCTATCGGGGATATCAGATCCGCTGCGCCCTGCTGTTCACCGAAACCCCGCTGTTGATGCCGATCGGCGCCGACCGCCTCGCCCCCTACCTGCCTCCGGTCCGCACAACTTGACGCGGCTTTTTCGCCTCCCCTAATTTTCCTCCTGACCATCCGAAAGGAAGACGCGATGAAGCCCACCGCCGTCAGCGACAGCACCTTTGAAAGCGATGTCCTGCGCGCCGAGGGACCCGTCCTCGTCGATTTCTGGGCCGAATGGTGCGGTCCGTGCAAGATGATCGCGCCCGCGCTCGAAGACCTCGCCGCGGACATGGCGGGGAGCCTGACCGTCGCCAAGATCAACATCGACGAGAACCCGCAGACGCCGATGAAGTACGGCGTGCGCGGCATTCCGACGATGATCCTGTTCAAGGACGGTCGGGTCGCTGCGACCAAGGTTGGCGCGCTGCCCAAGAGCCGGCTCTACGACTGGGTGAAATCGGCCCTGTGACCGGCGCGGCGACGGCTCTCACGCTCACTTCGGCAGGCACCGCACCATCGCAGAATAGGGTTGACGGCGCGCTGATTTCGATATTTCATCAAGTATCGAAATTATCTGCTTGATGGTGATGGACCGCCCCGCCGCGCTTGCCGCCCTTGCCGCGCTCGCCCAGGAGACCCGGCTCGAACTGTTTCGCCTCCTGGTCGCCTGCGGTCCGCAGGGAATGCCGGCCGGCGGGATCGCCGAGCGCCTCGACGTATCTCCGTCCTCGCTGTCGTTCCACCTGGCGCAGCTTGCCCAGGCTGGTCTTGTCGCGCAGCGGCGCGCCAGCCGCAACATCATCTATAGCGCCGAATACGGCACAATGAACGCGCTGCTCGCCTATCTGACCGAGAATTGCTGCGGGCGCGGTGCGGCAGCCTGTGTACCGCTCTGCGACCCTGCCACCCAATCCCCAGAGAGCGAGCCGCGTGGCACCGCCTGACCAAAACAGGAGATCGCAAGATGGACGAAACCGAGATCAAGGAGATGGTGCGGGCGCGCTATGGCAGCATCGCGGCGGCTGATGGCGGCGCGGACTGCTGCGCTCCCGCGGCGGTGGGGTGCTGTGCCCCGGCGCCCGCGGATTTCCGCGGCACGGCGCTCGCCATGGGCTATTCCGCAGCGGAACTGGCGGCCGTGCCGGAAGGCGCCAATCTCGGCCTCGGCTGCGGCAATCCGCAGGCGATCGCGGACCTGCGGCCGGGCGAAACCGTCCTTGATCTCGGCAGCGGCGCCGGTTTTGACGGCTTTCTGGCGGCGCGCCAGGTCGGGCCGTCGGGGCGCGTCATCGGTGTCGATATGACGCACGAGATGCTGGCGAAAGCGCGCGCCAACGCGGCCCGGATTGGTGCCGCCAATGTCGAGTTCCGCCTGGGCGAACTCGAACATCTGCCGGTCGCCGACAACACCGCCGACGCGGTGATCTCAAACTGCGTCGTCAATCTCGTGCCGGACAAGGCGCAGGTGTTCCGCGAAGCCTTTCGGGTGTTGAAGCCGGGCGGGCGGCTCGCCGTCTCCGATATCATCAGCACCGCCCCGCTGCCGCCCGAATTGGCCGCCGATCCCGCTCTCCTCTGCGGCTGCATCGCCGGCGCCGCCGCAACGGATCGGATCGCCGGTTGGCTCACCGCCGCCGGCTTTGCGGAGATCGAGATCACCCTTAAGCCGGAGAGCCGCGCGCTGATCGCGTCCTGGGCACCCGGCCGCGGGATTGAGAACCATGTTGCCTCGGCGGTCATCAAGGCTCGCAAACCGCGCCGCCGATAACCGCTCTTGCGGGATTACTGGCGAAGGCCGCGCAGGCGCGCGTCACCCGGCCCCGGCGACAATTCCCGGCGATAACCGAATTGCCGCGCCGCTCTGACGATCTCGTCGAGAAACGCCTCGTAGCCCGCGCGCGGATCATTGGCGATCGCGTCTCCGGCAAGCGGACGAAACGGGGCGAGAATGATCGCGCCGGCGCTCTCGCCCGTCTCACCGACATTCTGGCGGGCGCGAGCCGGTTCGAACGCGCCGCTGCGATCGGGCGCCGAGACGATGCGCACGCCCTGCGCGATCGGATTTGCCGGCTGCTTCTGATTCTGCGCGGAATCGACGGCAAAGGCTTCGGGCGGGTAGATCTGCGCGATCGAGTGCCGGGCGCCGATATTGGCTTTCATGCTTTTCCGAACAGGAGGCCGTCGTCCCGCATTCCCGCCGGACGGGCGCGGACGGGACTGACGCAGCCGCGGCATTGACGATTGACGGCCTTCCCCGCCTTCCGCAACAGTGCCAGACCAGGGGCCGGACCGGGGCGGCAGGGGTGATCGGAACAGTAATGCGGCTCTTTCGACGGCGTCCGGAAAACCGGGAGTGGAAGCTGGGCGATCGGGCCCGCGACGCCGGCCAATGGCAGGACGCGGCCGCGCACTATCAGAGAGCGACCGAGAGCGAACCGGCCAGTTTCGCGTTATGGGTGCAGTACGGCCACGCGCTCAAGGAATCGGGCGCAGTGGCGGCGGGCGAGAGAGCCTATCGCCGGGCGCTGGACCTCGCGCCCGCCGTGGCCGACACCCATGTGCAACTCGGCCATGTCTTGAAGCTTCAGGGCCGCATCGCGGAGGCCGCCGCCGCCTATCGCAAGGCCGCCGCGCTCGCGCCCGAGGTGGCGGACATCCCCTGGCAGCTCGGCCACACGCTGGAACTGCAAGGCGACCGGGCAGAGGCCGCGGCGGCCTATCGCAGGACCCTGGACTTGGCGCCCGGCATGACGGCCGCTCATGTCCAGTTGGGACACATGCTGAAGGCCCAGGGTCGCCGGGAAGAGGCCGTCGCCGCTTATCTCGATGCGCTGACCCTCGCCCCGGATCTGCCCGCCCCTCTGGCGGAACTGTACCGTCTCGGCTGGGTCTACAGCGAACTCGATGCCGCAGCGATCGCCCGCGCCAGGCGAAGGCCGCGGCGTGCTCTGCCGGCTCCTCCGCAGGGCGGCGGTGCGGCCGCCCGATCGGTCGCCTTTGATGTCAGCGATCTCGTCCAGTATTTTTTGCACGCCCGCGCCCCGACCGGGATTCAGCGGGTGATGATCGCCGTCATCATCGATCTCCTGCGCCGGCCCGCCCGCGATTGTGACCTGATTGTCGCCGCTCTGAGCGCGGGCCGCGATCGCTGGGTCGCCGTGCCGGAGCCTGTCTTTCTGCGCCTCGGCGATCTAGCGCTCGCCGGCGGCGCGATCGACGACCCTCTCTGGCTGGCCGCCTGGAGCGAACTCTATTTTGTCCTGGCGGAGGGCGAGACACTGGCATTTCGCCCCGGCGCCGCCCTTGTCAATCTCGGGGCCTCGTGGTGGCTGCCCGATTATTTCCGGCTGGTCGGCATGGCCAGAAGTCATGGCGCCCGGTACATCCCCTTTGTCCACGACTGCATCCCGGCGCTGACGCCGGAGCACTGCGACCCGGTGCTGGCCCGCAAGTTCACCGCATGGATCGACGGGGTTTTTGCCCATGCCGATGGTTTTCTGGTGAACTCGCGGGCGACGGCCGCCGATCTCGCGACCGTCGCCGGCCGCCTGGGCCACCCGGCCCCCGAACCCGCCGTCATCCGCCTTGACGCCTGCGGCGGCCGTCCGGAGGGCGCCGGCGCCCTCGGCGTGGAGGCGGAGATCGAGATCCTTGCGGATTACGGACTGACCGGGCGCGATTTTGTGCTGTTTGTCTCGACCATCGAGTCGCGCAAAAATCATCCGATGGCTTTTGCCGCCTGGCAGACCCTGATCGACGAGCGGGGTCTGGAAAAGGCGCCGATGCTGGTCTGCGTCGGCAACCCCGGCTGGCGGTTTGCGGCGATCCTGGAGCGCCTGCGGGCGAACTCGGCATTGCAAAGCCGCGTGCTTATCCTGTCGAACATCTCCGACGCGGCGCTTGGCGCGCTCTACCGGTACTGCCTGTTCACGCTCTATCCGAGCTGCTGCGAAGGCTGGGGTCTGCCGGTCACCGAATCCTTGTGTCACGGCAAGGTGCCGCTCATTGCCCGCACCTCTTCGCTGCCCGAGGCCGGCGGCGATCTCGCCGCCTATTTTGATCCCGCCTCCGAGACCGACTTTCGCGAACAATTGCTCCGGCTGATCGACGACGCTGACTGCCGGCGCGGGCGGGAAGCCAGGATCGCGCGCGCCGCCGTTCTGCGCAGTTGGGCGCAGGTCGCGGACGAGGTCATCGCCGGCGCCCTCGGCGCTGCGATCGTCCCGGGCGCCCATAAGCCGCGAGCCATCGCCGGATGACGACTGATCGGATCGACAACCGGCCGCGCAACGGCGGCAGCTATACGCGCGCGCCGGGAACGGAGACGACGGCCGGCTTGGCGATCTACGATTTTGGCGCCGCCTGCCGCCACACCGGGCTGCGCCGGCTGCTGGTGCTGAAGCTCGATCATCTCGGCGATTTTCTGATCGCGCTCCCGGCACTCAAAAAATTGCGGCGGCTGTTTGCCGGCGATCACATCACCCTTGTCTGCGGCTCGTGGAACCAGAGGATGGCGCGCGAGGCCGAGGTCGCGGACGAGATCCTGTCCTACGATTTCTTTCCCGAAACCTCCGCCTTGTGGACCGGGGAGCCGCATCAGGGCATCGCGCGGTTCCGGGCGATGTGCCGCGGGCCTTTTGATATTGCGCTCGATCTGCGGGTTGATGACGACACCCGTTTTCTGCTTGAAGAGGTCGAAGCGTCGGTGAAGTGCGGGATCGGCTCGCGGCTGCGCCATCCCTTTCTCGATGTGGCGCTGCCCGGACAGTTCGAACGCCGCGAGACCGATCAGGCGATCGTTCTCACCCCGGATCGCTTTGATTCCCGCATGTCAAAGCGGACACCGTTTTTTCACGAAACCGATTTTCGCGGGCCAAACGGCCATCAGATCTACGGACCCTATATCGCCCTGCCGCCCGGCCGCTTTCGCGTGTTTTACGGGTTGCGCCTGTCGGCTCCGTTCCGCCGGCTTCCGGGCGCGCGGGTCATCGTCGATGTGACCCGCGGGAACGGCACCGAACCCGTCGCCGCCCAGCGCGTCGATTGGCGCCGTGCCGCGCGCGCGGACGCGGTCGAACTGGAGTTCGCCGCGCGCGAGCCGGGCGACCGGTATGAATTCCGCGTCCACACCACCGGGCACCCGCCTGCCGCCCGGATGCGGTTCTTTGGGGTGCGCATCGAGCCGCTCGACAGATCGATCTACTCCCGCTTCAAACCGGCCGAGCTGCATATCGGCGAGCAGTTGTCGCTCCTCGTGCAATTGATCGGGGACCGCAGCCGGCTGCTCTACCCGGACCTGCCCCCCGCCCCGCGCGCGGCCTCGGCGGATTTCGCCCGCCTGACCGGGCTGCCGGCCGCCTCGCCGTGCATCGTCGTCGCACCGATCAGCAACACGGAAGTCCGCGATTGGGGCTTGGAGAATTACGAGCGTCTTGTCGCGCTGCTGTTGGAGCGCACCGCCGGCGCGATCGCCCTCGTCGGCGCGCCGGCGCAGCGCGAGCGGCTTGCCCGGATCGTCGCGGTCAATGGCGCCGATACACGCCTCGTCAATCTCGCCGGCCGCAGCGACTGGCTGGAAACGCGGGAGATCGTGCGGGCCGCCGATCTGGTGATCTGCAACAATTCGGGTGTCGCGCATCTGGCCGCCGCTTATGGAACGCCGACCCTGGCGATCTATTCCGGCAGCCACCAGCCGCAGGAATGGGGTCCGCGCGGCGCGCGGGCGCGGGCGGTGACGGCGCCGGTAGCCTGCTCGCCCTGCGGCTACGAGCGCCTGGATCAGTGCCCGCACGACCATCTGTGCATGCGGCTGATCGCCCCGGAAGCAATCGCGGCCGAGGCCGTGCGGATGCTGCCGCATGACCCTCCGGTGCGGCCCTGACGAGACCCGCGCCAAGGAAGGTTTTGAAAGCGCGGGCAATCTGTCGCATCCTCGCCCGCTCCCGATCCGCAAACAGGAGAACGCCGTGCGTGTCAGCGCCATGATCCGCCTCGGCCCCGGCACGGAACCGCAGGGGCGGCTGATGCACCGCTTTACCGATTATTCCCGGCGCATCGAGGCCGCCGGGTTTCCGGGGATCTGGGTCGGGGATTCGCTGGGCCGTGGCCGTCCAACGCTCGATCCGCTGATCGCGCTGACCGCGGTGGCGGCGGCGACCGGGCGGGTCGAGCTCGGCATCGCCGTCTTGCAGGTGTCGCTGCGCCATCCGATCGAACTTGCCCATCGCGTGCAGTCGGTCCACGCCCTGTCGGCGGGCCGCCTGCGCCTCGGCGTCGGCAGCGGCTCGATGCGGGCCGATTTCACTCTGCTCGGTGCCGATTACGATCATCGCTTTCGCACCCTGCGCCATTCGCTCGCGACCATGCGCGGCGTCTGGCGCGGCGAACCGGTCAATGGCGGGGTCCTGTCGCCGTGGCCGGGATACGAAGGCGGGCCGCCAATCCTGATCGGCGCCTGGCGCAGCCCGCGCTGGATCACCACTGCGGCGCAGGAGTTTGCGGGCTGGACCCCGTCCGGCCGCTACAGCGGTTGGGAGGATCTGGAAGCCGGGATGCAAATCTATCGCGCGGCCGGCGGCACCAATGCGGTTCTCGCCAATGTCGCGGTCGATCTCGCGGGCCGCCCCGAATCGGCGAGCGTCGCCTCGGCCGTCAACCTCGTCTGCCCGCCGGACGAGGCGCGGCGGCGCCTTCGGCGGATCGCCGCGCTCGGATTTGACGAGGTCCTCATCGTCTCCCACGGTGGCCTATTCGAGGATCTCGAACGGGCGCGCGATCTTTTGTAAGCATCACCGCCCGCGTTTACGGGCGGCGAACGACAAGGGAGGTATCCGTGCCAGAGAAGAATACCGGCCGCGCGCATCTGATCGCCGGCGGTTTTCCGCCCGGTTCGCCGGCCGGGCACGATCACGATTATGCCCGCCTGCGCCTCCTCGGCCTTCTGGTCGAAGAGGAGGTTCCGGCCTCGGTCGCCAACGACTTTGCCGATGTCGAGAAGTGGCTGCCGACAAGCCGGCTCCTGATCAGCTATGTCGCCGGCCCTTATCCCGACGCCGGGCAATGCCGCATCCTTGCGGAGTGGCTGAAAACAGGTGGCCACTGGCTGGCCCTGCACGGGACGAGCGGCGGCCGCGCCGAGCGGATCGAGGGCCAACGCCAGCGCCGCACCGTCAAGAGCGAGCACCATGCGCTCCTCGGCAGCTATTTTCTGACCCATCCGCCGATCTGCCGCATCCGCGTCGATGTGCGCGCTGCCGACCACCCGCTGACGCGGGGCCTCGGCGCCGCGTTTGAGGTCGAGGACGAGCCGTATTTTGTCGAGCTGCAGGACCTGGGCGCGACGCAGATCCTGCTGACCGCCGATTACGGCGCGGGCGCCGTGTCGCCCGCGATCGGGACGCTCTATGCGCGGGACACCTCGCTCCTCGCGGACGGCCGAACCCGCGTCATCGGTTACACGCGCGCGGTCGGAACGGGCGGCGTGACCTATTTCACCCTCGGCCATTGTCACAATCCGGCGATCCGCGCGGCCCGCCCGGCCGATCCCGCGGACACGACCCCGTCCGTCTTTCACGGCTCCTGGGACAGCGCGGCGTTCAACACCCTCCTGCGCAACGCCATCACCTGGGGGTTGCGCGGCTGAATGGGGTCAGCCGCGGCGGACGTAAGGGCGGACGGAATCAAGCAATTGTTCGGAGGGGGCAAGACGCGGCCCCTCGCCCAGATCGACCGGCGGCACGATCACAACACCCCACTCGGGCAGCGTCCTGAGCGCGGCCTGTGCCTGCGGATGGGCGAGCAGCGGCGCGTTCAGCGAGGGGCCGACGATCACCGGCGTCTTGCGCCCGATCGCCTCGGCGACCACCGAGAGCGCCAGATTGTCGGCGATGCCGTGCGCGAGCTTGTTGAGCGAGTTGAAGCTGCACGGCGCAAACAGCACCACGCCGCGCGGCGGGCGCGGGCGGATGGCGAGATCAAAATAGGACTGGACGACCTGCGCCCCCGCGATGTCGGCCAGTTCGCGCGGGGCGACGACGCGCGCGGCGTTTGGTGTCGGGATCGCGATGACGGTCGAGAAGCCGAGTTCCAAGAGCCCGCGCAGCAACTCCGGGCCGCGCGCCGCCGTCGTGGTGCCGCTGAGCAGCAGATAAACCACATCAAAACGTTCGCCCTGCGCCCCCGCGCTCATTGTGCGGTCATCCCCATCGCGGCGCCCGGGTCTCGGCAAAAGCCGGGTTGCGCCGCTACCGGTCCGCGGCGCCGGCCGAGAGCGGCGGCGATTTGAGGTAGCTTGCAGCCAGCCGCCGCCCGGCCTCACGCATCATCTGCTTGTCCGCCGCTTTGGTGGCGGCGGGCGGCAGGCGGACGACCGTGTTGTTGCAATAGGTCGGAATGATCCCTCCGCCATTGCGGAAGACCCCCTGAGGGTCCTCTTCGCCCTGAACCGCGCGGATGCCGCGCCGCAACTGATCGCGGAACATCCTGATCCCGCGATCGGTAGCGCCGAGATGCTCCAAGCCGTGGATTGCGATCGGCCGCTGCGAGACCTGGGCCTCGTAATCGCCGGGGTGGCGCTGCCCCTCCTCGTAGGAATCGGCGGCGAGCTGACCGGGCAGCATGATGCTGCGATCAGCCCACCAGGCCGGCGTAACCTTGTCGTCGGTCTCGCAGACCTGGCGGAACTCGATCAGCATCGTGTGGGTGTCATCGATCGGCAGGTTCCAGCGGCTCATCATCGGGCCGCTGAAGGAATGCTCTTCCCTGCCGGTCTCCCAGATCGGCGCGACCTGCTGCAAATTGGGCAGCACCGCCTCGACCATCCGCGCCCAGACATTGTCGCCGACCCGCCGGGTCCCGACATAGATCATCCCGATCGGGGTCTCGACATATTCGACCTCCGGCAGCACCCCGAACTCCTCGGTAAAGACGGCGCCGCTGACGATCGTGTGGAGAAATGCGGTGTGCGCCGGGTCCATCGTGTTTTCCATGATCTGGAGCCAGTTGCACGGGTAGATGTATTTGCGGCCCGGGA
>JBOHMF010000144.1:0-9615 GCA_050730055.1 Allostellaceae bacterium | reverse complement strand
CCCGAGATCACATCGATCATCGCAAATTCTTCGGCCACCCGCGTCGGCGGGTTGTAGAGCGCGAGCGAATTCCCCATCACGCACAAGGCGGTATCGCGGGTGCGCCGGGCCAGCGCGGAGGCGATCAGGTTGGGCGAGGGCATCAGCCCATAACCGTTCGAATGGTGCTCGTTGACGCACACCGCGTCAAACCCGCGCGCCGCGGCAAATTCCAACTCATCCATAAAGTCGTTGTACATGTGATGGGCGCGCTGGGGGTCAAACAGCGAGGAGTGGATATCGACCCACACCGAGGGATGCTTCTCGCGAAAATCCTCGGGCAGTTCGGTGTAGGGCATCAGGTGGAACCACATCAGCTTCATCGGTCGTCCTCCGGTCGGCGGCAGCGCGGGCTTGGCGGGAGCCTGAACCCCGAACCTCGCGGCGTCAACGCATCGCGCGTCCCCTTGCTGCCTTCATCCCGGCGCCGCCGCTTCCGCGCGCGGCAGAAAGAGCGTGATCGCGGTGCCCCGGCCGGGCTCGCCGGCAATCACCGCCGCGCCCCCGCTCTGGCTGGCAAAGCCATGCACCTGAGACAGGCCGAGACCCGATCCAAGCCCGGCATCCTTGGTCGTGAAATACGGCTCAAAGGCGCGCGCGATCACTTCGGCCGGCATGCCTGTCCCGGTGTCCGACAGGGTGACTGATACAAAATCTCCATCGAGACCGCCGCTCGCGGCTCCGCCGCCGCAGCGCCGGTTGCACGCCTCAAACCGGAACGCGCCGCCCGCCGGCATCGCGTCGCGCGCATTGCCCGCGATATTGAGCAGCGCCAACTCGAACTCGCCGGGATCGATCCATACCGGCCACAGGTCTTCCGGCACATCGATCGCCACCGTGATGTCGTCGCGCAACGAGCGAGCCAGAAGTTCGGCGATTGCGGCGGCGCGTTCCGGCAGCCGGACACTCTCGGGCTGCAGGATGCGGCGCCGGGAAAAGGCAAGCAGTTGCCGGATCAGACGTTCGCCGTGTTCGGCGATGGCGAGGATGGCCGCGGCCCGCCGGCGCGTCGGCTCGTCCGCCGCCCGGTCGTGCAGGAGGCTCGCATTGCTCATCACCACGGTCAGCAGATTGTTGAAATCATGGGCGATGCCGCCGGTCATACGACCCATCGCCTCAAGCTTCTGGGCCTGCTGCAACGCCGCCTCGGTCGCCCGGTGCTCGGCCATCTCGGCGTGCAAACGAAGATTGGTCTCGTTCAACTCAAAGCGCAGCCGCAGCGCCCTCGCAGAGATCCCGTTCAGGCGCTTCCCCGTCAAGGTCAGCGCCGCCGCGAACACCACAACCATCGCGGCGAGCGCGGCATCGGCCGGTGCTCCCTCCGCCGCAAAGCGGGCGGCCATCGGCAGGCTCGCGGGCAAGAGAAAGGCGAGCATCGCCGGAAAGTGCGAGGTGCTGACCACAGCGGCACCGGCGCACATGCCGGCGAGCACCGTCGTCAGAAAGATCTGGCTGGACGGCGGCACGACGGGAAACAGGACGGCCCCCCCAATCCCCCAGCACAGACCGGTCAACAGCGCAAAGCCCGTGGCAAGCCGCGACCAGCGATGGGCGTCTTCGGGCCGGACGCGGGCGCGGCGGTAGCGCAGCCAGAGCACCGCACGGCCCGCCGTCACCAGCGCCACCGCCGCAAACCACGGCAGCGGCCAGGGTCGCGTCGCGTGCGGCGCGAGCACGGCCGCGGTCAGCGCCGCGTTGACAAAGTTGACGGCGAGCGCGATCGGCATCAGCCGAAAGGCTGTGTTGACCTGCTCGGCCCGGACCGCCGCCGTTACGCTTGCCTGCGCTTCCATTGGAGAGGACCGCGCTGCCCGCCCTGCCCCGTCCGGCTAGGGGCGAGCAACAGCGCGGATCGGCGCGCACCGGCCAGCCTCAACCGGCAGAACACGGGCGGTTGAGCCAGCCTCGACGATCGCATGGTCCGCCTGCATGTTCGTCTCCCTCCGCATCCCGCGCCGCCCTTTGCCGGCCTTCCGCCCCGGCGGCCGGACGGATCATGGCTGTAGGCATGAGCAAAACCTCGCCTGCCGCTGGCATCATATCACCGGCGGTTTCGGTGAGCGAGAGTTCTTCTTTCGTTCCGGACGGCTGCGGGCACCGGCACCGGAAGTACGCCGGAGCTAAAATCCGGTCCTCTGCGCCGGATGCGCGGCGCGACCCTACCGGACCAGCTTCTTCTTCAAGAGCTGATTGACCAGCGCCGGGTTGGCTTTGCCGCCGGTGGCGCGCATGACCTGGCCGACAAAAAAGCCGAGAATCTTGGGATTATCCGCATATTGCGCCGCCTGGGCGGGGTGGGCGACGAGCACCCGATCGACCGCGGCGTTGATCGCCTCTTCGTCGCTCAACTGCCGCAATCCTTTCCGTTCGACGAGCGCCGGCGCGTCGACGCCGGTCTCGATCATCTCGGCAAAGACCTCCTTGGCGATGCGCCCCGAAATCGTGCCGTCGGCGAGGAGATCGATCAGCCCGCCCAGTTGCCGCGCCGAAACCGGCGAATGGGCGATGTCGAGACCCTTGCGGTTGAGAGCGCCAAAGAGATCGCCCATGATCCAGTTGGCTGCCGCCTTGGGGTCGCGGCCCCGCGCCGCTTCCTCAAAATAGGCGGCGATCTCCGTCTCGGCGACAAGCACCGCGGCATCATAAGCGGACAGCCCGTACGCGCTGATAAAGCGGGTCCGCCTGGCGTCGGGGAGCTCGGGCAGCGCGGCCCGGATCTCCGCGACCCAGGCGGGATCGAGGACCAGCGGCAACAGATCGGGGTCGGGGAAATAGCGGTAGTCGTGTGCCTCCTCTTTTGAGCGCATCGGCCGCGTCATGCCGCGCGCGGCGTCAAACAGCCGCGTCTCCTGCGCGATCCGGCCGCCTTCTTCGAGGGTTTCGATCTGACGGCGCGCCTCGTAATCGATCGCTTGCATGATGGAGCGGATCGAGTTCAGGTTCTTGATCTCGCACCGCGTGCCGAGCGGCTCGGCCGGGCGGCGCACCGAGACATTGCAATCGACGCGCAGCGAGCCCTCTTCCATGTTGCCGTCGCAGGTGCCAAGCGTGCGCAGGATCGCGCGCAATTTGCGCAGGTAGAGGCCAGCCTCCTCGGCGCTTCGGAGATCGGGTTCGGAGACGATCTCCATCAGCGCGACCCCGGCCCGGTTGAGATCGACATAAGTGAGGTGCGGGTGCTGATCGTGCAGGCTTTTGCCGGCGTCCTGTTCGAGATGGAGGCGGGTAATGCCGATTTCTCGCGTTGTGCCATCGGGCAGATCGATCAGAAGGCGGCCGCGCCCGACAATCGGCTGCTGGTACTGCGAGATCTGATAACCGGCCGGCAGATCGGGATAAAAGTAGTTCTTGCGCTCAAAGACGCTTGTGAGATTGATCTCGGCTTCGAGACCGAGACCGCTTTTGACTGCCTGCTCGACGCAGAAGCGGTTGAGGACCGGCAGCATGCCGGGAAACCCGGCATCGACCGGCGAAACCTGAGTATTGGGAGGAGCGCCAAACGCGGTCGCTGCCCCCGAAAACAATTTTGCCTTTGAGATCACCTGGGCATGGGTTTCGAGACCGATGACGATCTCCCATTCTCCCACTCGCCCGGCGATCATCGGCTCTCTCCCGCGAGGAAGCTCGGGCGATGGCGGAACTGGGCGGCGCGCTCGATCAGATCGGCAACGCGCAGGATCGTCGCTTCGTCAAAGGCGCGGCCGATCACCTGCAACCCGAGCGGCAGACCGTCCGCCGACAACCCAGCCGGCACCGACACCGCCGGCAGACCGGCCAGCGAGGCCGGCACGGTAAACACGTCGTTCAGATACATCGCGACCGGGTCGTCGCCGGTGTCGCCGACGGCAAAGGCGGCCGAGGGTGCGGTCGGCGCCAGGAGGGCATCGACCCGCTCAAAGGCATGGGCGAAATCGCGCGCGACGAGCGTGCGCACGCGCTGCGCCTTCAGGTAATAGGCATCGTAATAGCCGGCCGAAAGCACGTAGGTGCCGAGCAGAACGCGCCGGCGCACCTCGGCGCCAAACCCGGCGGCGCGGGTCGCCTCGTACATCTCGTCGAGACTTTTGCCCTCGACCCGCAACCCAAAGCGCACTCCGTCGTAACGCGCGAGGTTTGAGGACGCCTCGGCGAGCGCGATGATGTAGTAGGCCGGCAGCGCGTAGGGCGTCATCGGCAGCGAAATCTCGATCGGCTCGGCGCCGGCGGTCGAGAGCCATTCGATCCCGCGCCGCCACAGCGCCTCGATCTCGCCCGGCATGCCGGGGGCGCGGTATTCCCTGGGAATGCCGATCCTGAGACCGCGGATATCGCCCTGGAGCGCCGCCTCGAAATCGGGCACGGGCACCGGCGCCGAGGTCGAATCGCGGGGATCGTGCCCGGCCATCGCGGCCAGGAGGATCGCCGCGTCGCGCACGGTGCGGGCCAAGGGGCCGGGCTGATCGAGCGAAGAGGCAAAGGCGACAACGCCCCAGCGCGAGCAGCGGCCATAGGTCGGCTTCAGCCCGACAATGCCGCAAAAGCTCGCCGGCTGACGGATCGAGCCGCCGGTGTCGGTGCCGGTCGCCGCCGCCGCGGCGTGCGCCGCCACCGCCGCCGCCGAGCCGCCCGAGGAGCCGCCGGGAACCAGCGCTCGATTGTCGCCGCTCCGGCGCCACGGGTTGAGCGCCGGGCCGTACCAGCTTGTCGTATTTGACGACCCCATCGCAAATTCGTCGAGATTGGTCTTGCCGAGAAGAACCGCGCCGGTCTGCCACAGCTTTTCGGTCACGGTCGATTCGTAGGGCGGGCGGAAGCCGTCGAGGATGCGCGAGGCGGCGGTCGTCAGGATATCTTTTGTGCAGAACACATCCTTGACCGCGATCGGCACGCCGTCGAGCGGGCGCGCTGCGCCGCGGGCGAGCCGCGCGTCGGCCGCTTGCGCCATTGCCAAGGCGCGCTCCGGGGTCGGGGTGATGTAGGCATTGAGAGGTTGCGCTTCTTCGACGGCGGCGTTGTAGGCGCGCGCCACCTCGGCCGCGGAAAACGCCCGGCGCCGCAACCCGTCGCGCAGATCGGCGAGCGGCAGCGCGAGCAGCGATTCGCTCACTCGACCACCTTTGGCACCGCAAAAAAATCGCGCGCGCGCTGCGGCGCATTGCCGAGGATCGCTTCCGGACAGTTGCCGTCGGTCACCGCGTCGGGGCGCAGCGGCAGGCGCAGATCGGCGACGCTGGCGAGCGGCGGCACGTCCTCGGTATCAAGAGCATTCAGCGCCGCAACCCAGTCGAGGATGCGCGACAATTCGGCGGCGAGCGGCGCCAACTCCTCCTCGAAAATGCGGATGCGGGCGAGCCGGGCGATCTGCGTCACGGCGGCCTTGTCCAATGCCATCGCCTCATTGCCTTCTGTCGTGCGCCCCGGCGAATATGGGCCGCCAGCGGGGCCAAGCCAATGATCCTCGACGACCCGGCGGAATTGCCCGGCTATCTCGCCCCCGGGGCGCGGCTCCTGGGTCTCGATGTCGGCAGCAAGACGATCGGGGTGGCGCTCTCCGACACCAGGCGGATCATCGCCACCCCGCTCGAAACCATCCGGCGCCGCCGTTTTTTGGAGGATGCGGCGCGCCTCTTTGCGCTGGTCGAGGCGCATCGGGTCGGCGGGCTGGTCATCGGCCTGCCCATTCCCCTCGCCGGCGGCTCGGGGCCGCGTACCCAATCGGTGCGCCAGTTCGCCCGCAATCTTCTGGTCTTGCGCGATCTGCCGATCGCGCTCTGGGACGAGCGGTTGTCGACCGCGGCGGTGACGCGCGCGATGATCGCGGCCGATCTCTCGCGCCGGCGCCGCGCCGCGCTCGTCGATCGCGCCGCTGCCGCCTACATTCTGCAGGGCGCTCTCGATTTTCTCGCCGGGACGGAGGGGCGGTCGGGATAGCGCGCGGCGACGGGCCGCGGACGGGTCCGGCCGCGGGTCTGGAACTGGGGCGGCGCCGGTGCTATGCCTCGGGTCTTCCCGGTCGCGGCGACAAGAGCCGGCATCCATGGCGGACACGCACAGAGCCCTTGAGACCCCGAATGATGCGGCGCCTGCGCGCGTCCCGTCCCGGCGTCCCGCGCGCCTCGTCTTTCTGCTGCCGGTCGTCGCCTTTGTCGGCCTCGCCGCCACTTTTATCGCCGGACTCCATTACGACCCGAGCCTCGTGCCCTCGCCGCTGATCGGCAAGCCGGTGCCGCGCTTTGACCTGCCGCCGGTCGAGGGCAATAAGCTCGGGCTGTCCTCGGCCGATCTCAAGGGTCAGGTTACGCTGGTCAATGTCTTTGCCTCGTGGTGCGTCTCCTGCCGCGACGAGCAGCCGGTGCTGATGGCGCTCAAACAGCAGGGCAGCGTGCCGATCGACGGCATCGACTACAAGGACACGCCGGCCAATGCCGCGCGGTGGCTCGCGGCGATGGGTAATCCGTACAATCGCATCGGCGCCGATCCGAGCGGCCGGGTGGCGATCGACTGGGGTGTCTACGGCGTGCCGGAGACCTTTCTGATCGGCCCGGAGGGAAAGATCGCCTACAAGCAGGTCGGCCCGGTCACAGCGCAGGTGCTCGAACACAAGATCCTGCCGCTCGTCGCGCAATTGCGCGCCGGTCTGCACCCGAGGGCCGGAACCGGAGGATAGCATGCGGGCGTGGCGATGACGCGCACCCTGCCGCTGCGGGCGATGGCGCTCGCCGCGATCGTGGCGGCGGGTGCGTGTCTTGCATTGTGGGGCGGGTATGAGTTCGGGCCGCAACTCTTCCCCGCCGGCCCGTCCGGGCAGAGCGCCGCGGGTTTTGGCAAAAACCCGTTCGCGTTGCAGGTGCTGGGACAACCGCGACCGATGCCGGCCCTGGAATTTGCCGATCGGAACGGTCGGCCGCTGACGCTTGGCGCCTTTCGCGGGCGCGTCGTGCTGCTCAACATCTGGGCGACCTGGTGCGTGCCGTGCCGCCAGGAGATGCCGGCCCTCAACCGTCTCGAAGCCGCGCTTGGCGGCAAGGATTTCACCGTCCTGCCCTTGTCGATCGATCACGCTGGCGTGCCCGCGGTCGAGCGGTTCTATCGTCAGTTGGGGCTGACGCGGCTCGGGATCTATGTCGATCCTTCGGCTCGCGCCGCTGGTGCGCTGGCCCTGCCCGGCGTCCCGACCAGCTTTCTGATCGATGCCGAGGGGCGCGAGGTTGCCCGCAAGATCGGCCCCGCGGCGTGGGACGGGCCGCAGATGACAGCGCTGATCCGCCGCTATCTGCCGCCGGAGCGGCAAAAGGCGGGGCCATGACCGCGTCCGGCCTTTCCGGTCTTGTCCTCCTGACCAGTTTTGCCGCGGGGATCGTCTCGTTTCTGTCGCCCTGCGTGCTGCCGCTGGTGCCGGGCTACATCTCCTATGTCGCGGGCGAGACGGTCGTGGCCCCAGCCGATCGGCCGCGCCGACGGGAGCGCGGCGCGGCGCTGCGCCTCGCCCTTCTTTTTGTGCTCGGCTTCTCGACCGTCTTTGTCGCGATGGGCGCAAGCGCCACCAGTCTCGGTCGGCTGCTGCTCGCCTACCGCACCGAGACAAACCTGATCGGCGGCGCCGTCATCATCCTCTTTGGGGTGTCGATGATGGGGCTGGCGCGGCTCGGCTGGCTCCAGCGCGACATCCGCTTTCACCTCGACATTCCCGGCGGGCGGCCTCTGGCGGCCTATGTTCTGGGCCTCGCCTTTGCCTTTGGCTGGACGCCGTGCATCGGCCCGGTGCTCGGCACGATCCTGACGATGAGCGCGACGCGCGCGACGCTGGGCGAGGGGGTGGCGCTGCTCAGCCTCTATTCGCTCGGCCTCGGGCTGCCGTTTCTCGCCGCCGCTCTCTTTACCGACGGGCTGTTGCGGCGGCTGCGCGGGTTTGGCCGGATCGGTCGCTCGCTCCAGCTTGGCGCCGGCGCCGTCGTTGCCCTGGTGGGGATCGCGATCGTCACCGGAGAACTGTCGGTCTTCTCCTACTGGCTGCTTGACACCTTTCCGGCGCTGGCCCGGATCGGATGAGGTTGCCCCGCGGAAGCGATGATGAGCCGCAGATTTCATTACATTCTCTTTGGCCTCCTCGCCCTCATCGCGCTGTGTGCAGCCGGGTTTGCCGGGGTGATGCTGAGCGGCGCCCGTCCGCCGATCTTGAGCGCCTATCTGACCCGCGCGATCGGCGGACCCTTCACCCTTGTCGCCGACAGCGGCCGGACCGTCACCGACCGCACCTACCGCGGCAAGTGGCTGCTCGTCTTTTTTGGCTACACGCATTGCCCGGATGTCTGCCCGGAGACCTTGAACACAATCGCCGCCGCCTTGCGCCAACTGGGCCCCAAGGCGGCCGAGGTGCAGCCGCTCTTTATCACCGTCGATCCGACGCGCGACACGCCGCACGTGATGGCCAACTATGTCAGGGCGTTTGACCCGCGCATCGTCGGGCTGACCGGCACACCCGAGCAGATCGCCGCCGTCGCCCACGCATACAAGGTCTATTTCTCCCCGGACGAGAGCGCGCAGGAGCGCGACTATCAGGTCGATCACAGCGCCTTTGTCTATCTGATCGATCCGCAAGGACAGTTTGTGCAGTTGTTTGGCGGCGCCACGTCAAACGACAAGATCGCCGCGCGGCTGCGGCAGTTGATCAGGACGCCGGTGTAAACCATGCCGCCAGCCGATCCTTCCGCGGCGGGGCGCCGGCGCAGAGGACGAAACGCGCGGGTCGTCGCCGGACTCCTCGCGCTGATCGGGGTGATGGTGGCGCTGGACGCCTATTCGGTGCCGCTCTACCGCCTGTTCTGCGCCGCGACGGGGTTTGGCGGGACGACCGAGCGCGCCGCCAACGCCGGCGCTGCGGTTCTCAACCGTGTCGTCACCGTGCGCTTCAACACGATGGTGCAGCCCGGGCTGCCGTGGCGGTTTGCCCCTGAAGAGGACGCGGTCACCGTCCATCTCGGCGAGGAAAAACTTGTCTTCTTTTCAGCCGAGAACCTGACCGGTCAGCCGATCGTCGGCCATGCCACCTTCAATGTCACGCCCATGAAGGCCGGACCCTATTTCGACAAGATCGAATGCTTCTGCTTTTCCGAGGAGCGGCTGGGGCCGCACCAGAAGATCGACATGCCGGTCGATTTCTTTGTTGATCCGAAACTGGCCGCGGACCCGAATGCCGCAGATGTGCGCACGATCACGCTCTCCTACACCTTCTTCCGCTCGCGCGATCCGCAGAAGGGCGAGGATCTGTCCCGCTTTCTGGCCTCGGCGCCGCCCGCCCCGAAACGCGGCAAGACGCTTTTTACCGGGCGCTGCGCGGGCTGCCACGCGCTCGATCGCAATGCGGTCGGCCCGCTCCTCGGCGGAGTCGTCGGCCGCCGCGCCGGCGCAGTGGCGGGCTATTCCTATTCGGCCGGACTGAAGACGGCCGGCTTTGCCTGGTCGCGGGAGACGCTCGACCGCTGGCTGTCCGGCCCGGCCGCGATGATCGCGGGCGCAAGGATGCTGGTCTCCGTCCTCGAACCCTCGACCCGGCGCGACATCATCGCCTATCTGGCGACGACCAGAGGCCGGGAGGCG
>JBOHMF010000143.1:0-9729 GCA_050730055.1 Allostellaceae bacterium | reverse complement strand
GCGATCCGCCTCGCCGAGGCCGAGATTGCCGACCGCAGCCTGAGCCTATGGGGCGAGGAGGTGTCGTTCCGCACCCGCAAGCGCCGCATCGCCGCGCGCTCGCCGGGCCAAGCCGCCTATATCAAGGCGTTGCGCGAGCATGAGCTGGTCTTTGCGCTGGGTCCGGCGGGTACCGGCAAGACCTATCTCGCGGTCGCCGCCGCGGTCGATCTGCTGATGACCGGCCGGGTCGAGCGTCTGGTGCTGTCGCGTCCGGCGGTCGAGGCCGGAGAACGGCTCGGCTTTCTGCCGGGCGATCTGCGCGACAAGGTCGATCCCTATCTGCGGCCGCTGTTTGACGCGCTCGGCGACATGCTGCCGGCCGAGCAGTTGTCGAAACGGATGGGCAGCGGCGAGATCGAGGTGGCACCACTCGCCTTTATGCGCGGGCGCACGCTCGCGCGCGCCTTTGTCATCCTCGACGAGGCGCAGAACACGACCCCGGTGCAGATGAAGATGTTTCTGACCCGGCTCGGCGAAGGCTCGCGCATGGTGGTGACGGGCGACCCGACCCAGGTCGATCTGCCCTTGGGGACCCGCTCGGGCCTCTGCGAGGCGCTCGACATCCTGGGCGGGGTCGAAGGCATCGCCGTGGTGCGCCTGGGTGCCGGCGACGTGGTGCGGCACGAGCTGGTGGCCCGCATCGTGCGCGCCTACGAGGCGCATGAGCGACCCT
This sequence comes from Allostellaceae bacterium, assembly GCA_050730055.1. Taxonomy (GTDB): domain Bacteria; phylum Pseudomonadota; class Alphaproteobacteria; order ATCC43930; family CGMCC-115725; genus AP-15. Next base: position 9,014 of record JBOHMF010000143.1, on the reverse strand, counting down.
CTGCCGGACGGAAGAGCGGCGCTTTGTGAGAGCGGGCGCGGTGCGCATCGCTGTGGCGCGACGCGGCGGCGCCTGGCGCGAGGTCTGCCCCGCGGCGCCTCTCATTGCGCGCAAGGCGGCGCGCGCGGCATTGGCTTGCGTCCCGCCGCTGGACCGCCCGCCCGCTGGGGTGCCCGCTGGGGTGCCCGCTGGGGTGCCCGCTGGGGTGCCCGGGGAGATCGAGCTGTCGCTGGTGCTGACCGACGACGCCGAGCAGCGTTCTCTCAACCGCCGCTATCGCGGCCGCGACCGGCCCACCAACGTGCTCTCCTTTCCGGCCGCTGGAGCCGCTCCGGCCGGACCCTCTGCGCCGCCGTGGCTGCTCGGCGATGTCGTACTCGCCTGCGAGACCATCGCCCGCGAGGCTGCCGCGCAGCAGAAGCCGTTTGCCGATCATCTGCGCCATCTCGTCGTCCATGGCGTCCTGCATCTTCTCGGGTATGATCATGCCGAGGAGCGGGAAGCCCGGCGGATGGAAGCGCTGGAAAGCGCGGTCCTGCACCGGCTGGGCGTTCCCGATCCCTACCGCGAGACCATGTGAGGGGTCGCTCCAGGCCCGATCGCCGATGAGTGCTTCCGAGCCGCCCGAAGACAGCGGCGAACCTGCGCACGAGCGCCCGTTTGCCTCGCTGCGCCACCTGCTCCGGCTGATCCGTCGTTCGCGCAACGGTGACAATCTGCGCGAGACGATCGACGAGATGATCGAGGAGGAAGGGCCAAACCCGCTCGACCCGCACGAGCGGGTGCTGATCGGCAACATCCTCAAGGTGCATGACCGCAACGCCGCCGACGTCATGGTGCCGCGGGTCGATATCGTCGCGCTGGCGATCGAGACCCCCTTCCCCGAGGTCATCCGCTTTATCATCGCGCACGGTCATTCGCGCGTGCCGGTCTATCGCGAGAGCCTCGACGACGTGGTCGGCTTCATCCACGTCAAGGACCTGCTGGCGCCGGCCGCAGAACGGCGCGAGCCGCGGCTCCTGCCGCTCTTGCGCAAGGTCCTGTTTGTCGCCCCCTCGGTGCCGATCCTCGATCTCCTGGTGCAGATGCGCCAGGCGCGCACGCACATCGCGCTGGTCGTCGATGAGTTTGGCGGCATCGACGGTCTCGTCACGATCGAGGATCTGATCGAGGAGATCGTCGGCGAGATCGAGGACGAATACGACGTGACCGCAGCACCGCGGCTGGTCGAACGCCCGGACGGAACGCTGATCGCCGACGCCCGCACGCCGATCGCCGCGCTCGAAGAACGCCAGGGGACGCGGCTGCGCCCGGAGGGCGAGCAGGAGGAAGTGGACACGCTCGGCGGTCTCGTCTCCAGCCTCGCCGGGCGCGTCCCAAAGCGCGGCGAGGTGATCACCCACCCGGGCGGTCTGGAATTCGAGGTTCTCGACGCCGATCCGCGGCGGATCAAACGGCTGCGCGTGCGCCTCCCGACCGAAGCGGCGCGGGAGGCCGGTCATGGTTGAGGCGGCGCGGCTCTTTCGCATCCACCCCGGCGCGCGGGTTGAGACGCCCTTGTGCCGGCTCGCCCAGCACCTGGGCGGAATGGTTGGCGGGCGCCGCTACGGACTGGCCTTTCTGTTGGGGGTCAGCGCCGCCGGCGCGCTTCCCCCGGTCGATCTGACCCCGCTCGTGGCGGTGGCGTTTCCCGGCCTCCTCTGGCTCGACGAGGGCAGCGCCGGGCCGTGGGCCTCGTTCGCGCTGGGCTGGAGCTTTGGTCTCGGCTTTTTTCTTGCCGGGCTGTACTGGGTCGCCGCCGCGCTGTTTGTCGATCTGCGCGCGTTCTGGTGGCTGGTCCCGATCGCCGCGCTGGGGTTGCCGGCCGTGCTGGCGCTCTATTCGGGCGCGGCGCTTGGCGCCACCGCCCTCCTCGCGCGTCATCTGCGGCTGCCGCCGGCGGCGCGGGTTTGCGCCTTTGCGATCTACTGGACCGCGGCCGGATGGGTGCGCGGTCACGCTTTTACCGGGTTTCCCTGGAACCTGATCGGCTATGCCTGGTCGGGTGCCTTTCCCGGCGCCCTGGCAATGTTGCAGAGCGTCTCCTGGATCGGCATTTACGGCCTTTCCCTGATTACCGTGCTCGCTGCCTCGCTCCTGGCCCTGCTCGGCACGCCGCTCCTGGCGCCGGTGACCCCAGGCCGGCGGCGAGGGCCGATCATCGCCGTGGCCCTCCTGATCCTGGTGCCGACCGCCGCCGGTGCCGTCCGGCTCGCCCGCTCCGCCCCCGCTGATACCGGGATCTGGCTGCGCCTTGTGCAGCCCTCGATCCCGCAGAGCCTGAAATGGAACCCCGCCGCCGCGCGGCGCAACTTCGACCGGCTCCTCGCGCTGAGCCGGGAACCGGTGACGCACCGGCTGGCGGCCGTCCTGTGGCCGGAAGCAGCGGTGCCCTTTCTGATCGGGCGCGACGCGCCGGCGCGCCGGGCGATCGCCGCCGTCGCCCCAAAAGGCGGCTATCTGATTACCGGGGCGTTGCGGGCCAACCCGCCGCCCGGTCCCGTCACCCGGCTGTGGAACAGTATCGAGGCGGTGAACCGGCAGGGAAAAATCGTCGCCCGCTACGACAAGACCCACCTCGTGCCGTTTGGCGAATACGTCCCCGCCTGGGTGCGCGACATACTGCCGATCAAGAAGATCACCGCCGGAATGATCGACCTTTCCGCCGGGCCGGGACCGCAAACCATCACCCTCCCCGGTCTGCCGGCGTTCTCCCCGATCGTCTGCTACGAGGTGATTTTCCCCGGCGAGGTGGTTGACGAGAGCCGGCGGCCGGCCTGGATTCTCAACGTCACCGACGATGCCTGGTATGGCCGCACCTCCGGCCCCTATCAGCATTTTGCGATCGCCCGCACGCGGGCGGTCGAGGAGGGCCTGCCGCTCATCCGCGTCGCCAACAACGGGATCAGCGGGGTGGTGGACGCCGAGGGCCGCGTCGTCACCCAACTCGGCCTCGACGACATCGGCTATGCCGACGTTGTCCTGCCGGTCGCCGGCGCCCGCACCCTCTATGCGACGGAAGGCGATCTGCCGCTGCTCGTGCTGCTCGTGCTGACCGCAGTGCCGGTTGCGCTCCGGCTGCGCTGAGAGGGCGGCCGGGTTTGCAAACACCCGCTCGCGAATGTCGAACGCAGACCGCAACCTTTAATCCAAGGTTGAAGCTTGGCATTGACCGCCTGCGGTCAAGTGGGCTATCAGTATCGAACGTTGCCTTTGCGCAAGGACGACCCTCCGACCATGGCGATGCAGGAACAGGCTCGGCGGCCCGGCCGCCGCAAGGGCGATAAGCCGAACCCGATCGATGTCCACGTCGGCGCCCGCGTCCGGTTGCGGCGCAACATGCTTGGCCTCAGCCAGGAAAAGCTTGGGGAGGCAATCGGGCTGACCTTTCAGCAGGTGCAGAAATACGAGCGCGGCGCCAACCGCATCGGGGCGAGCCGGCTGCATGATCTGAGCCGGGTTCTGGATGTGCCGGTGTCGTTCTTCTTTGACGACATGGACCCGGTGCGCGCGCCCGCCATCCCGGCCGGCTGCGCCGAGCCGGGCGGCGCCGAAGCCTTTGATTCCGACCCGCTGCGTAAGCGCGAGACGATCGATCTGGTCAGCGCCTATTACCGGATCGAGGACCCGAACATCCGGCGCCGCCTGTTTGATCTGGCCAAGGCCCTGTCCGGCGGCAGCGAGCACGCCCTCGAAAAATAGCAACCGGGCCGCCTCGTCCGCTATACCGCATTTTGCTGGGATACCATGTTTCGGGGTTGACGGCGCGGTTGCAAGACTGCGAGAACGCCGCCGCACCCAGCCGGGCGGCTCGGGTCGTTCGCGGGACAAACCCCTCTGAACAAGGACAGGACTGTGCCCCAGCACGATTACGTGTTCACCAGCGAGTCGGTCTCCGAGGGACATCCCGACAAGGTGTGCGACCGCATCTCGGATGCCATCCTCGACACCTTTCTTGCCGCCGATCCCGAGGCGCGCTGCGCGGTCGAGACCCTGGCCACGACCAACTGGGTGGTGCTCGCCGGCGAGGTGCGCGGCCCTGCGAGCCTCGGCCGCGAGACCCTCATCGATGTCGCGCGCCACGCGATCCGCGACATCGGCTACGCGCAGGACGGCTTTCACTGGGAGCGTGCGACGATCGACTACCGCATCCACGGCCAGTCGAGCGATATCGCGCGCGGCGTCGATGCCGCCGGCAACAAGGATGAAGGGGCCGGCGATCAGGGCATGATGGTCGGCTACGCCTGCGACGAGACCGCCGAATTGATGCCGGCGCCGATCTATTACGCGCACGCCATCCTGCGCTCGCTGGCCGAGGCGCGCCATTCGGGCGCGGCGCCGCATCTCGGACCCGACGCCAAGAGCCAGGTGACGCTGCTCTATGCCGGCGGCAAGCCGGTGCGCGCGACCGCCATTGTCGTCTCGGCCCAGCACGCCCCGCATCTCGATCAGGAGGCGGTGCGCGAGATCGTGCGCCCGCACGTCGTCAATGTCCTCCCCGAGGGATGGATGTGCGACGAGGAGCATTTTTACGTCAATCCGACCGGCCGTTTTGTCATTGGCGGACCGGACGGTGACACCGGTCTCACCGGGCGCAAGATCATCGTCGATACCTATGGCGGCGCCGCTCCGCACGGCGGCGGCGCGTTTTCCGGCAAGGACCCGACCAAGGTCGATCGCTCCGCCGCCTACGCTGCCCGCTATCTCGCCAAGAACGTCGTCGCCGCGGGCCTCGCCGAGCGCTGCACGATCCAGCTCGCCTATGTGATCGGGGTGGCGCGGCCGGTCTCGGTCTATGTCGATACCGCGGGAACCGGCCGAGTGGACGAAGAGAGACTGGCGCGCGCCTTGCAGGAGCTCATGGATTTGAGCCCGCGCGGCATCCGCACCCACCTCAGTCTCAACCGGCCAATCTACGCCCGTACCGCCGCTTACGGCCATTTTGGCCGCCCACCCGAACCCGACGGCGGCTTCTCGTGGGAGCGGCGCGATCTCGCCGATGCGCTGCGGCGGCAGTTTTGAAGGCACCCGCAAACTCGCCCCTCTCTTGAGCGGCGCAGAGCAGGAGCATCGCGTTCTCTTCGGGCGCCGGCGCGGCCGTCCGCTGCGCCCGCGTCAGCGCCTCCTCAAGGAGGAACTGCTGCCGCGCCTCGCCATCACCCTGCCCGTCTGCGGAGCGCTCGACCCGCAGGCGCTGTTCCCCGGCGCCGCCCGCCCGGTCTGGCTGGAGATCGGCTTTGGCGGCGGCGAGCACCTCGCCACCCAGGCCGCTTCGCACCTGCAGGTCGGGTTTATCGGCGTTGAGGTCTTTGACAATGGCATCGCCAAACTCGTCGCCGACATCGCGCAGCAGCATCTCGCCAACATCCGCATCTTCGCCGACGATGCGCGCCTCCTGCTGGCCCGCCTGCCGCCCCGGTCGATCGACCGGACCTTCATCCTGTTTCCCGATCCCTGGCCAAAGCGGCGCCACTGGAAGCGCCGCATCATCGCTCCGGCGATTCTGGACCGCCTCGCCATGGTCATGGCCGAAGGCGCCGAATTGCGCCTCGCCACCGACGACCGCGGCTATCTTGCCTGGATCCTGCAGCATCTGACGGAACATCCGGAATTCGAATGGCTGGCGCGCCGTCCCGCCGACTGGCGCGAGCGCCCGCCCGACTGGCCGCCGACGCGCTATGAGGAAAAGGCGCGCGCCGCGGGCCGCGCCCCGGTGTTTCTGCGCGCGAAAAGGCGAGCGCAGACCGGTTGAGAACCCGCCGGAGCGGCAGCAATCCCCTTGCGAGGCGAGCGCTCCCGACTATATTGCGTGCTGTTGCATAGGTCCGCTTGGCGGACCGCATCCGCGGGTGGGCAGAAGCCCACTTTTTGTTTATCGTCGGAGGCTGATCGCGACCGGTTTGGCGAGCGGCGGAGGGGTCGGAGTTTCTTGGTGGATATCGGCCATATCGCAACCCTCGTCGAACCTTCGCTGGCGGCGATGGGGTATCGCCTCGTGCGGGTGGCGCTGACCAGCGGCCGTCGCGCGACGTTGCAGATCATGGCCGAGCGGCTCGACGAGGCGGCGATGAGCGTCGAGGACTGCGCCGAGATCAGCCGCTCGCTCTCGGCGCTCATCGATGTCGCCGATCCGATCGCCGGGTCCTACCTCCTGGAGATCAGCTCCCCCGGCATCGACCGCCCGCTGGTGCGGGCCGAGGATTATGACCGCTTTGTCGGGTTTGAGGCCCGGATCGAACTCGCCGAACCGCTTGCCGGGCGCCGCCGCTTTCGCGGTCGCCTCCTCGGAACCCGCGAAAGCGACATCCGTCTCCTGACCGAAGCGGGTGAAGTCTGCCTGCCCGTCGCCGCCGTCCAGCGCGCCAAGCTTGTCCTGACCGATGAGCTGATCGCGGCGGCGCAGAGCAGATCCTGACGCACCTTACCGCAACGCAAGGTTTTGCGAACAAAGTCTTGGGAACGCCATGGAGAGCACCGTCACCTACGCCCGCCCCGAACTGTTGCAGGTCGCCGAGACCGTCGCCCGCGACAAGGGGATCGACCGCGACGAGGTCCTCGAAGCGATGGAGCAGGCGATCCAAAAGGCGGGCCGTTCAAAATACGGCCAGGAGTACGATATCCGCGCCGAGATCGACCGCCGGAGCGGCGAGATCCGCCTGTTGCGCTTTCGCGAGGTCGCCGACCCGGTGGAGAACGAGGCGACCCAGATCACCCTCTTCGAGGCGCAGCGGCTCAACCCCGAGGCCGAGATCGGCGACTTTCTGACCGATCCGCTGCCGCCCATCGATTTTGGCCGCATCGCCGCGCAGACAGCCAAGCAGGTGATCGTCCAGAAGGTGCGCGACGCCGAGCGCCAGCGCCAGTATCTCGAATTCAAGGACCGCGTCGGCGAGATCGTCAACGGGTTGGTGAAACGGGTCGAATTTGGCAACGTCGTCGTCGATCTCGGCCGCGCCGAGGCGATGCTGCGCCGCGACGAGCTGTTGCCGCGCGAAAGCTTCCGCCAGGGCGAGCGCGTGCGCGCCTATATCTACGATGTTCGCCAGGAACCGCGCGGGCCGCAGATCTTTCTGTCGCGCACCCATCCGCAATTCATGGCCAAGCTGTTCGCCCAGGAGGTGCCGGAGATCTATGACGGCATCATCGAGATCAAGGCGGTAGCCCGCGATCCCGGCAGCCGCGCCAAGATCGCCGTCATCTCGCGCGACAGCGGCATCGATCCCGTGGGCGCCTGCGTCGGCATGCGCGGCAGCCGCGTCCAGGCCGTCGTCGGCGAGTTGCAGGGCGAGAAGATCGACATCATCCCCTGGTCGCCCGATCCGGCCACCTTTGTCGTCAACGGCCTCGCCCCGGCCGAGGTGGCCAAGGTCGTCATGGATGAGGAGCAGCGCCGTATCGAGGTGGTGGTACCCGATGATCAGCTCTCGCTGGCGATTGGCCGCCGCGGGCAGAATGTCCGTCTCGCCTCGCAATTGACCGGCTGGGACATCGACATCCTGACCGAGGCCGAGGAGTCGGAGCGGCGCACCGAGGAACTCCGCAACCGCAGCCAGATGTTCATCGACGCCTTGGACATCGACGATGTGATCGCGCATCTCCTGGTGACCGAGGGCTTCACCGCACTTGAGGAAATCGCCTTTGTCCCGCTCAAGGACCTCGCCGACATCGAGGGCTTTGACGAGGCGATCGCGGGCGAATTGCAGGAGCGCGCGGGCCGCGCGCTGGAACGGCGTGACCGCGAATACGAAGAACGCCGGCGCGCGCTCGGCGTCGAGGACGATCTCGCTGCGCTCGAGGGCGTGACCCCCGGCATGCTCGTCGCGCTTGGCGAGAAGGGGATCAAGACGCTCGACGATTTCGCCGGACTGGCGGGCGACGAACTGCTCGAACTGCTGGGCGGTTCCGACAAGGCCGGGGTCGCACTCGAACCCGCCGAGGCGGACGCGCTGATCATGCGGGCTCGGGCGCACTGGTTTGCCGACGAGGCGGACGGTGCGGCCGGCGAACGGGAGTAGGCGCGACGGCTCTCGGGCAGAAGAGTGTGGCGGCCGGGAGGGCGGACCGGCAGGAGCCGACGCGGCGCTGTCTCGCGACCGGACAGGTCCGCCCGCGTGCGGCCCTGCTGCGCTTTGTCGTCGGACCCGACGGCGCGATCGTCGCCGACGTGGCGGGGCGCCTGCCCGGACGGGGTTTGTGGTTGACCCCGCGCCGCGATATAGTGGAGCAGGCGGTGGCAAAGCGGCTCTTTGCGCGCGCGGCGCGGCGGCCCGTGGCGGTGCCGCCCGGTCTCGCCGATCGCGTCGAGGCGCTCTTGGCCGAGCGTTGCCGCGAACTGATCGGTCTCGCCCGGCGGGCCGGCGGCGCGGTCGGCGGCTTTGAGAAGGTGCGCGAAGCGGTTGCGGGCGGTCAGGTCGGCTTCCTTCTTTTCGCCCTCGACGGCGCGCCGGATGCCCGCCGCAAACTCGGCGCGCTCGGGCGCGGACTGCCGTTGGCCAGGGTGTTGACCGCGGCGGAGCTGGGCGCGGCCTTTGGCCGCGACCATGTGGTGCATGCCGCGCTCAGGAGTGGACCGCTGGGTGCGCGCATCCTCGCCGAGGCGGTGCGGATCGCCGGCTTTCGCGCCGAAGCGGGGGTCGAACCGGCTCTGCCGTCCGCGCCGATGCAGCCGGCCCTTTTGCGCGCGCACGCGCCGCGCGGGGAACAGGATCATGGTATTGGAGTGAAATGAGCGAAGCCAACGAGCAACAGAAGCGACCTCTCACCCTCAGCCACCCCGGCGGCCGACTCGAGCTGCGCAAGGGGACGGAGACGGGGCAGGTGCGCCAGAGCTTTTCGCACGGGCGCTCAAAGACCGTCACCGTCGAGGTGCGCAAAAAGCGCACGATCGCACCCGGCACGGCCGAGCCGGCACGGCCCGATCACGACCGCAGCGGAGCGCCGCCGGCGGTGGCGCGCGAGGCGGCACAGGCACGCCC